>JABIUG010000328.1 GCA_018700655.1 Rhodospirillaceae bacterium
ACACCCTGCTCGCCGAACACTTCCCCGGGCACATCTCCGATGAAGTCGACCAGGCCATCCGCGCCAACTTCGACATCTTCATCCCCCGCGAGGGTATGAAACCGTCGGCGTGATGTAACGATCACCCCATCGGTTTGTCATCCCGGCCAACCCCGAACTGATCCGGGGGCGAGCCGGGATCGCGATCAGGCGAGATGGCGAGGACCAAGCAGCCCGAGATCCCGGATCGGCGGCGCTGCGCGCCTGGTCCGGGATGACACTGCTCTTGCTGCTCTGACACCTTCCCCCAAAGCCGTCATCGCCCCACTTGATGGGGCGACCCATCCAGGAAATTGGGCCACATGCACCGACAGTGTTTGTCGGGACGACCACGGGATGGATGACCCGGTCAAGCCGGGTCATGACGGGGGCAGGGGAAGAGCTAGAAGATGGTCTGGCCCGCCTCATAGGCGGTTTCGAGATGGGCGGCGTGTTGGCCCTTCTCGAAGGCGGCGTCGAGCAGGAAGTGGATGTTGATCGGGTCGGTGCCGCAGTAACCCATGACGCCGACGCGATAGATGTGGTCGAGCCGCTCGAGGCAACCCCATTCGGCCTCCATTTCGGCTGACGCACCGACCGGAATCAACATGGTGCAGGGCCGCGGTTTCAACAGGCTGCCCTTGGGGTCGTGTTTGCAGGCATAGGCCCAGCCAGCCGACCAGACGCGGTCGAGCCAGCCTTTCATCATCGCGGGCATGCCGAACCACCAGATCGGGAAGATCATGCAAAGCGCGTCGCATTGTTCGACCCGGGCCTGCTCGGCCTGGAGTTCCGGGATCATCGCCACGTCGTTGAACCGTTCCATGTCGCGCGCGGTCATCAAGGGATCGAAGCCCTCGGCATAGAGATCTGCCGTCTCGTTGGTGTGGCCCGCCGACGCAGCACCTGCCTGGAACCGTTCGAGGACGGCATAGGTGAAGGCATCGGGCTTGGGATGGCTGATGACCGAGAGGACATGCATGGCTTCAGGCTCCTCGTTTGACGAACGGCACCGTACTGACTTCGGCGCGGGTCACGCCGTTGGGATGGCTGACTTCCACCATGTCGCCCAACTTGATCGCCTTGTCGACCACCGCGATTCCGATGTCGTGGCCCAGTTCGAAGGAACGGATCGCCCATCGGACTTCGCCGGTGTGACCTTTTCCGTCTTCAAGGTCCCACATCCATTCGATACGCGGCACATCGTCTTCGAACAGCAGCCCGACGGAATGGCGTTTGACCCCCTCGTCGCGAATCCTGCGCAGGGCCTCGCGACCGATGAAATCGACGTTGGTATCGACGTTGACGAACTTGCCGCCCAGATCCTCGAACGCGTTCATGTCGGAGTTGATGTAATAGTTCATGTCGGTGACACCACGCTCGATGGCGCGATGGACGATCGGGCCGGTGACCTGAATGCGGAATTCGTGACCGGCTTCCAGAATGTCGTCCCATAGTTCTTCTGCGCGGTCGCTCGAGAACGGATAGACCTCGAAGCCGAAGCCGCCGGACCAGCCGGTGCGTAAAACCACAGCATCCTGGCCCGCGACCTTCGTGACGGCACAGGTGTAGTTCTTCATATCGGCCAGCGGGTGGTCACAGATCTTCTCGAGCGTCGCGAGCGCCAGGGGGCCCTGGATCTGGAGCGGTGCGACATCAGGTTCGCTCACCTCCAAATCCCAATCGGTTCCCATCACGATACCGCGCGCCCACAAGGTGACGTCGGTGTTGCCGTGGCTGAGCCAGATCGTGTCCTCCCACGGACGCAGCACGACGGGATCGCACATCAGCTTGCCCTGCTCGTCGCTCAGCAGATCATAGCGGCAATCGCCCAGCGCCATCGTCGACATGTCGCGGCAGCACAGATAGTCGAGGAAGGCGAAGGCATCGGGCCCCTTGAGCTGGGTCTGGCGTTCCAGGGTGACATCCCACAGCGTCACGCCTTCGAGCAGAGCGCAGTAATCCTCGTGCGGCGTATGCGAGTAGATCATCGGGAAGTGCATGTTGTTGTAGACCGACCATTCCATGGCGCCGGCATCGACCGTCTTCTGCCAATAGGGCGTGCGCCGGTTAATCGTCCACATGCGCTGGCGTTCTTCGGGGAAGAGCGGACGGGCATCATAGATTTCTGCCAGGCGGGCGATCTTGCCGCCAGTCATCTCGACCACCGCGACAAAGCGGAAATCGACCCGATGGGGTGAACCGTCAATTCTGCCGCCGGGCCCAGGACTTCACCCCTGTAGGTGCCTTCGATATAGGCGGTATCACCGACATCGATCGCACTGCGGGTTTCGGTCCTGACGTTCTTCTGGCCCTGCGCGATCCATCGCAGTTGCGAAAGAAGTTCGTCACGCCCCTTTGCCGGACGGTCGAGTGTCGAAGCTTCAAACACGCCGTCATCGGTGAAGAGGTCCGCCATGGCGATGTGATCGCCCGCGACCCAGGCCGTGCAATAGGCTTCGAATGCTGCACTTGGTGTCATGGTCATCTCCGGCTCACAGGATGGCTTCGTCGGACCAGAGCCGACGGTTGCGGGCATTGAGGTAAAGCGAGAAGCGCACGAGCGCGCCCTCGCGGGTCTCCGCGACGATCCCGACATAATGCTCTTTATCGGACGCTGAATTGCGGGTGACGGCGAGTGAACCCTCAGCAATCGCGACGGTTCCATTCTCGGCGGGATCATCAAGCCGGAACGCGACCGTTCCCAGTTCTGCAAAGGCCGCCTGAAGTCCACGGCGAATCTCGTCGTGACCGTGCAGCCGGTTGGGCTTCAACATCGGAATTTCGAACAGCGCCATGGCATCGCTCATCGCGACGACCGCATCGGCATCGCGGTTGTTGAAGGCTTGAGCACAGGCGAGCAGCGTTGCTTTGGGCGTGGAAGACATCGACATGGTCCATCTCCGTAAGTAAGTATTTGCTTACTTTCAGTGTTTCATGCTTCTTGTCAAGCATGAACAGACGGACTCAAACATGCCGGACATAAAGGCGCCCCTGCAAAAACGCGCACTGGCCACGCGCCAACGCATTCTCGATGCGACGCTCGAGTTGCTGACGAAGGCGAGCATCGACAGAATCTCGACCAACGCGATCGCACAACAGGCCGGCGTCAACATCGCCTCGCTCTACAAGTATTTCGCCGACAAACACGCCATCCTGGGCGAGCTCGCCCTGGCCTTCGGTCAAAGGCAAAGCGCCATGATCTGCGACTACCTGGACGCAGCCGACCCCGACACACCAATGGACCAGATCTGCGACGGCATGGTCGATTGTTACATCGACGACAGCCGAGGCAATCCGGCCCTGGTCCATCTGCAGCGCTCGCTGATCATCTATCCCGAACTGCAGGACGCCTGCCGCGCGACCAGCAGGGATATCTCGGTCGCCATGGCGCCGTTCCTGGAGCGCTGGGGTATCGACCTCAGCGACCGACAGCTTGATCTCGCCATGCTGTGCCTGGGTGAGGTCTCGACCGCGCTTCAGGATCTCGCGCTATCGCGCGATCTTAGTTACGACGCCGAAGTCATCGCCGAAATGAAACTGATCTTTCGCGCCTACTACCAGGCACGGGCGACCGCACAAACCTAGAGATGGGTGAAACCCTGCTTCGGATTCTCGAACATCGAGGGGTCGCGTTTGTGTTTCGCAAAGACCTCCAGGCATTCCTTCATGTCGGTCAGCAGCGCCTTGGCGAGATCGCGTGAGAAACCGTGGCGCACGACGATGCGCTGCACGATCAGATCCTGCCGGTTCTTCGGCAGGGTGTAGGCCGGCACCTGCTAGCCACGGTGACGCAGGCGTTCACCCAGGTCGAACAGGGTGTAACCGTTGAAATCCTCGCCATCCTTGAGTTTCCAGGACAGCACCGGAATGTCGTTACCGGGATGGATGATCTCGAACGGACCCATCTTGCCGATCGCCTCAGCCAGCGAAAGCGCCGTATCCTGGCAGTTCTGTTGGATCTTGGCGTAACCCTCCCGGCCAAGGCGCAGGAAGTTGTAGTACTGGCAACAGACCTGCCCGCCCGGCCGGGAGAAGTTGATTGCGAAGTCCGGCATGTCGCCGCCGAGGTAATTCACGTTGAAGATGAGGTCATCAGGCAGGAATTCCTGGTTGCGCCAGACGGCCCAGCCGACACCAAGCGGCGCCAGACCGTACTTGTGGCCGGAGGTGTTGATCGAGACGACCCGTTCGCAGCGGAAGTCCCATTCCAGATCAGGCTGAATGAAGGGTGCGATCATCGCACCGCTCGCACCATCGACATGGAGCGGGATATCAAGCCCGGTCTCGGCCTGGAGTTTGTCGAGCGCTGTAGCGATCTCGACGACCGGTTCGTACTGCCCGGTGAAAGTCGAGCCCAGGATCGCGACGACGCCGATGGTGTTTTCGTCACAGAGCTTGAGCACCTCTTCGGCGCTGATGATGAAACGGTCACCTTCCATCGGGATTAGCCGTTCCTCGACATCCCAGTAACGCGCAAACTTGTGCCAGCAGACCTGGACGTTCACGCCCATGATGATGTTGGGTTTGTCGCCGTCCTTGCCCGCGGCCTTGCGCGCGTTGCGCCAGCGCCACTTCATCGCCATGCCTGCGAGCTGACATGCTTCGCTGGAGCCAACCGTGGAGGTTCCCACGGCAAGATCGGCATCGGGCGCATTCCAGAGATCGGCAATCATGTGGACACAGCGCCGCTCGATCTCTGCCGTCTGGGGGTACTCGTCGCGGTCGACCATGTTTTTGTCGAAAGTCTCGGCCATCAGCCGGCGCACTTCGTCTTCCATCCATGTGCCGCAGAAGGTCGCCAGATTGAGCCTGGAATTGCCGTCGAGCATCAGTTCGTCGGAGATGATCTGATAGGCGTGTTTTGCGTCCATCTGGCGTTCGGGCAGCCGGTATTTCGGCGCTGAGACCTCAAGGTCGTTCGAAGCAAAGACGTCGTCGAAGTCATTGTGGTTGTGCGTCTTGTGCAGCGGCATGGTGTTCTCCCTGAACCCTGAACCCTGATCCCTGAATGGCAGCTTACGGGGGTGACGGGTTGGGG
>JABIUG010000037.1 GCA_018700655.1 Rhodospirillaceae bacterium
AACCCGGCTGCCGATCTCGACGATTTCAGCGACCTGATGCCGCTGAAGGACATCATCGGTGATGCCCGGCTGGTCGGGCACGGTGAAAGCCATCACTACACACGGGAGTTAAACCGCTTCCGTTTCCGCCTGTTCCGGTTTCTCGTTGCCGAAATGGGCTTTACGACGTTTGCTCTGGAAGTCGGTTTTGTCGAAGCCAAGGTCGCGCATGACTATGTTGCCGGGCGCCACGATGATGCCGATGCGGCCTTCCTCAGCGTCAATCAGACCTTTGGCCTTTATGCCCATCAGCAGGAAATGCTGACCTGGATGCGCTGTTACAACCGTGACCTTCCCGACGATCGCAAACTGCGCTTTTACGGCATGGATGGATCGCAGGAGTGGACCCATGCGGGGACGGCCGTTGCGGCCACTTGCGACTATCTTGATGAGGTTGACGCTGAGTTCGGCGCTGAAATGCGCCGCAACGTCCTGCCATTGGCGCGCGAGATCACGACCTCCACGCTTGATCAGGCCTCGACAGAGGCGCTTCACACCCTGATCCATGGCCTGACCCGCCTGGTTGGACGGCTGGAGTCCGAACAGTTTTCCTATACCGACCTGTCGTCGCGCGAGAGCTTTGACTGGGCGCTTGGATTCGCCGTGATGGCACAACAGATCGGCACCGTTCTGGTCGAGATGCATGCCTGTCCTGATCAGGCCTGGCGCGCCTGGAACAACATCCGCGATTTCAACATGGCTCGCCAGTTGCGCTGGATCGCACAACGCCAGCCATTGGAGGGCCGCGTTCTGTTTGGTCTGCACAACTATCATCTGCAGGCCTGTTGCAGCTACGAAGGCGGCATGCAGCTGTCGACTATGGGGCAGTATCTGAAAGATGCCGTGCCGGCATCGGATCTGGTCCTGATTGCCGGCCAGAACAATGTAAGCCTGAAGCCGGGAGACGCGGCGAACACGGAGAGTAACCAGGGCACATTCGCTTCTATGGGCCCGCCTTCTTTCATGCTTGATTTGCGGCCGGTTGGCGCGTCACCGGAGGCTCATGCCTGGGCAAGCCAACCCCGCCTCGAGAGGTTCAACACCAACTATAACCCCGTGGCTCTGACCGAAGCCTATGACGCCGTCCACTATACCGAAAGCCTGACGCTGGATGAGTTGCGCCTGCCGGCCAGTCTCAGGAAAGAGACGATAGAGCACGATGCGTCCGCCCTGAACGGATTGGTCGGCACCTACCTGTTCCACGGCATTTCCAATGAGGAAGAGGATCTGTTCGTGATACGCCTAGGTGATCGGTTGTTCACCGATGTCGGCGAACGAAACGGCGAGTTGTTTCCGCTTTACCGCAGCGAGTTGTTCGCCGTGTCGCCCACGGTCTACCGCTGGAAGGAGTGGCCGGCCGAGTTGACGTTCGAGTTTGACAAGGATGGTGTCGCGCGCAGGGCAACGGTTCATTTGTTGACGACCTGCTACACACGTTACGGTAGCAGGGTGGATTGACTCCGTCATCCTAAATGTAACTGGATGCGGCGTTCCCGGGTTATCCAGGGTAGGGAAAAGACGGTGAGTTCGGGTCTTTGTTCGCCGCCGCCAGTCGCCTCATGGACACCCCTTTGCGACGTTCATACACTCCGCCCGGTTTCGCCGGCCGAATGCCGGTCATGTAGTAGGTATGAGTATGCGTATTATGGTATCGGCAGCGTTGTTTGTTTCTGTCCTGGTAATGTCGATGTTTGCGGCAAGCCCCGCCGAGGCACATATCAAGTGGTTCGCGGAGTTCGACCTCGACCTACCGCCGCGCGGGATAGGGGAGGCGCTGACCCGTGATTTCCTGCACCTCTACCTGCTGTCGACGTTCGGGATCTGCGTGTATTTCTGGATCGACCGATTCATGTATCGCAAGCAGATGTTCGTGGCCGCGCTCGGACGGTTCGCGATTTCTGAGAGGCAGGCGTTCTGGATCATGCGGTGTGCGGCCGCGATCGTCTTCGGGGCGCTCTTTGCCTACGGTTTGAGCGACGC
>JABIUG010000329.1 GCA_018700655.1 Rhodospirillaceae bacterium
CGGCTTCGGCAAGACCGAAGTTGCCCTGCGTGCGGCGTTTCTGGCGGTCATGGAGGGGTTTCAGGTCGCCGTGGTGGTGCCGACCACCTTGTTGGCCCGCCAGCACCACACCACCTTTACCGATCGTTTCCAGGGGTTGCCGGTCGAAGTCAGGCAGCTTTCGCGCTTTGTCACCACCAAGGAATCCAAGGAAACCAAGGCAGGACTCGAGAGCGGCAAGGTCGATATTGTCGTGGGAACCCATGCGCTGCTCTCCAAGGATGTCTCGCTCAAGAACATGGGATTGCTGATCGTCGATGAGGAGCAGCATTTCGGCGTCGTTCACAAGGAACGGCTCAAGCAGATGAAGGCCAATGTCCATGTCCTGACGCTGACCGCTACGCCGATCCCGCGCACGCTCCAGATGTCGCTTGTCGGGGTCAAGGACCTCAGCCTGATCGCGACCGCTCCGGTCGATCGCCTTGCCGTGAGAACCTTTGTCGGGCCGTTCGATTCCGTGACGGTGCGAGAGGCCATCCGGCGCGAGCAGTTACGCGGCGGACAGGCCTATTTTGTCTGCCCGCGTGTTGCCGACCTTTCACGCGTACACAAACAGCTTCGCGAGTTGATTCCCGAAGCGCGTTTTGCCGTTGCCCATGGTCAGATGCCGGGTGCGGATCTCGAGCGCGTCATGGCGGCTTTCTACGAGGGTGAGGTCGATGTCCTGATTTCCACGACCATCGTCGAATCCGGTCTCGATATTCCCAACGTCAACACCATGGTGGTTTATCGCTCTGACATGTTCGGGTTGGCGCAGCTCTACCAGTTGCGTGGCCGCATCGGCCGCTCCAAGACCCGGGCTTACGTCTATCTGACGCTGCCGCCGGGCAAGAAGGTCTCGCCGACGGCGCTGCGCAGGCTGGAGGTGTTGTCGCGTCTGGATACGCTGGGCGCGGGCTTCAGCCTTGCCAGCCATGATCTCGACATACGCGGTGCCGGCAATCTTCTGGGCACCGAACAGTCCGGCCATATCAAGGAAGTCGGGGTCGAACTTTACCAGCAGATGCTCGAAGAGGCAGTGCAGGCCCTGCGTGCCGAGCGGGAAGGGGCGGCGCCGCACGGGGAAATGACCTGGACGCCCGAGATCGCGGTCGGTTCTGCCGTGCTGATCCCAGATGACTATGTCCGTGATCTCGATGTCCGCCTGGGTCTCTACCGCCGGATCGCATCGCTGGAAAACCGGGAGGAGATCGATGATCTCAGGGTCGAACTCGATGACCGGTTCGGTGAGCCTCCGACCGAAGTCGACAACCTGCTCGAAATCGTCGCGATCAAGGCTTCCTGTCGCAAGGCGGGAATTGCCAAGCTTGATGCGGGGCCACGGGGTGCGGTGATCTCGTTCCACGATGACAACTTCGTCAATCCTTCGGGCCTGGTCGACTGGATCGCGAGTCAGGCCGGTACGGTCAAACTTCGGCCCGACCATAGTGTGGTGGTCATCCGTAGTTGGGATCAGGTCGAGGTCCGGCTGGCCGGCGCCCGTGATCTAGCACTGGCCTTTGCCGATATTGCCACGGCGGACGGCGCGGCGGCTTGACCGGCCTCAGGCTGCCGAGGTCTCGTGGGCTGAATCAATCATGCGCTGCAGAACTTCCGGTGACTGTGCGCCCGATACGGCATAGCGCCCGTCGAGGATGAAACAGGGAACGCCGTTGACCCCGATGCGTTGGGCGAGGTTGTGTTCGGCAAGTACGGTATCGACACCCTCGTCGCTCGCCAGAAAGGCCTCGACCTCATCGCCGTCGAGGCCGGCCGTGCTGGCGATTGTGACCAGATTGGCCCGATCACCGATATCGACCCCTTTTAGAAAATAGGCCTGGAACATCGCGTCGACGACCTCGCCCTGGTGCCCGCGTTCCCCGGCCCAGCCAATCAAACGGTGAGGGTCCACAGTCGAAGGGGTGCGATAGATGTCGCCAAAGGCAAACAGGATATCTTCCTCGAAGCCGGCTTTGGAGATCATGCTGTAGAGCTCCATTGCGCGCTGCGAACTCCCGAACTTCAGCGCCAGATAGGCGTTGCGCTCCATACCGTCGGACGGCATGTCGGGGTTGAGCATGAAGGCGCGCCAGCGAATCTGGGGCCGCCGTTCCGGGGTGATGAGATCAAGAGCGCGTTCGAATCGCCGCTTGCCGATGTAACACCAGGGGCAGACGGGATCTGAGAAGATGTCGAGGATCATGTTGGCCATTCTAGCCGAACTCGATCTGGGCTAGAAGAAGAGTCAACAATCAGAGGGGCCGCCATGCTGCGGGTCATTCGCCAGATTCTCTCGCCTGACGACGTAGCTGCCGTGCGCGAAGCCGCTGCTGCGGGACAGTTCGCCGATGGCATGCTTTCGGCCGGTTTCCTGGTCGCCGACCGCAAGAACAACGAGGAACTGGCGCTGGGTCGGACCCAGCGCGATCATGTCGTTCGCATGGTTCTGCAGCGCTTGTGGCAGAACAAGCAGCTTCAAATCGTCGTGCGTCCGCGTCGTATCCTGCCGCCGATCGTGTCGCGCTATCAGTCCGGCATGCGTTACGGCGACCACATGGACAACGTCATCATGGGTGGCGCCCAACCGTTCCGGGTCGATTGTTCGATCACGATCTTCCTCAACGAGGCAGACAGCTACGAAGGCGGCGAACTGGTGATCAACACCTCGCCTGGCGAACAGCGCATCAAGCTCGATCCCGGCGATGCCGTGATCTATCCGACGCATTTTGTCCATCGCGTCGAGGAGGTCACGAAAGGCGAACGTCTGGCCTGCGTCACCTGGATGGAAAGCCTGGTGCGCGACGTCGGTCGCTGCGAAGTTCTCTACGATCTCGCGATCGCTGCGGAGCACGTGCACAAGATGGAGCCCGAGGGCGATGCCTTCATGTCCCTGGAAAAGGCCCGCTTCAACCTGCTTCGGATGTGGGCCGATACCTGACTATTGCGGCTGTGAGGCCTTTGCCGTCAACCCGCCATCGCAGACCATGAGCTGGCCGGTCGTGAAGGCCGATTCATCACTTGCCAGCCACAATGCCAGGTTGGCGATGTCGTCGGGACGGCCGATGCGGCCGATCGGCTGGTTGCCATCGAGCGCCTTGGCGGCGGCTTCCGGGTCGGGCGCGACGGCGAGATAGGCATCCATCATGTCGGTCTTGATCCAGCCGGGACAGATCACATTGCAGCGGATGTTCTGGCCGCCATGATCGACCGCGATGGCGCGCGACAGGGCATGCACTGCGCCCTTGGTGGCGCAATAGGCTGCAAGCCCGGGGTCGGCGACAAAGCCGTCATAGCTGCCGATGTTGACGATTGAGCCGCCGCCGGCGGCATCCATGAGTGGAATGGCAGCACGGCAGGTCAGGAACACGCCCCTCACATTGACCGCGAAGATACCGTCCCACTCTTCATCGGTCGTGTCGGCAATCGTCTTCTCGACCTGGATCGCGGCGTTGTTGATCAGAACATCGATACCGCCGAACTGCTCGTTGGCGGTGGCGATGAGGTTGTTGGCGTGATCGGTCGATGCCGTATCGCCGGCGACAAATACGACGGAGCCGTCATCGGGAAACGCCACAGAGGGTTCCGACCGGGCCGTGACGACCACTCTGGCGCCTTCGGCAACGAAACGGTTGACGATGGCGCGTCCGATGCCTTTGGTACCGCCGGTGATGACGCAGCGTTTGCCGGCAAGACGTTGTCCCATGATCTGCTCCTGTGATCTGCTCGTCGTTGAATGCTCGTTCAATAACAGCATGCCGTATTTGGTGAAAGCATGGCTCAAGAGGAAGTTTTGTGCTTTTTGTTAGCCACGTCGATGCCGCCAGCGATGACTGACCGGAGGAGTTTGGCTTGAACCTGCGTTTTCCCAACCATGCACTGGCCTTTTACCTGTTGGCTTCGTTTGCACTGGAAGCCTGTTCCACGGCGGAAGATCTCACCGATATGGGATTTGATGATCCATCGCCGGATACCTCAAGCCCGGCCGAGACCGAGGATGCCGGGCTGCCAGAACAGGCGGCTGACGCCATCTTCCCCAACGCGGCATCACGAAGCCGCAGTCTGAGCGAAGTGCTGGTTGAGGTCGGTGAACAATCACCCGCCTACCTGTTCGATGCCCTGCGTATTCCCGCCGGGTCCTGGGATGGTTATGTCCAGGCTTCGAACGGATCCTTTCTGCAGTGTCTGATCGCCTGGGGGCCGCGTGAGGCGCGCCTGGGCATTTCAACGGGTTGGCATGGCAGGCTGTTCATCCAGTTCCGGGCGCCCGACTGGCCGCCTGAATTGATCGCCGGGGGAAGCGACCTCGTCGTATCGATCGATCATGCGATCGAACGGACGGTGCTCCTGGAAGGCAATGACGAGATACTCTGGATCAATCTGGGAACAGATCTCATGTTTGCCCAGAGTCTGGCCGAGGGTAACGAACTCACGTTGGCCGCCGGTAATCATGTCATGGTCTATCCCCTTGATGATTCCGACATCGCTATCCCCGCACTCTACGAATGCGCCGGCCTGCAAACCCAGGAGGGTGGCGACGGCGGGCTCAGCATCTATGGCCTCCAGACCAGAGGGCATGGTGAAGTTGAGTTGACCGAAGCGGTTGTTCGGGTCCTCCTTGAGAGCGGTTTTGGTGATGTTGTCCTGCGCGACAGCGCGGCGACGGCCGATCTTTACGGCTCGCGGGCGATCTTTTCGGGAGGGGCCTGGGGCGGTGAGGCCGAGTTGTTTGCCAGCGTGTTCGGGTTCAACAACGACACCAAGAAAGCCCTGGTCGAAATCGCCGACGATGCCGCGCATCTATGCCGTGAAGACATTCATGCCCGGCTTCTGCGCATGGAAGTCCCGACGCCTGCCGGACTGTTCGGCAAGTCCTCGGTCTTGTGCTCGGGCGAAACAGGGGAGTTTGTGCTGGAGACGCTGGCCTTCTTCGATGGAACCAACATTCTGGTCATTCACGCGATTGTCGATGACGTGTCGGAACGTGAACGTATCGACGACAACTACGACCGCGTCATCGGTCAGATCGTCGGCCAGTCCTGAATCGGGATGGCCTGGGCTCAGTAGTCACCCGGATCGCCCCAGCATTCGACGAGGAAAGTGTGGCGTTCGGCATCGGCGGCAATCTGTTCGACCTCCAGACTGTCCTCGGACGGCGTGACTGTGAAGTCGACGCCATAGGCGCCAAGGAATGCTTCGACGATTGCTGCCTTGATCGCGAAGTTGACGTTCTGGGGGACGTCTTCAGCGGCGTCGGCGACCAGTTCTGACGAAACCACGCCGATCACGTTGCCGCTGCGGTCAAGCAGGGGGCCACCACTGTTGCCGGGCTGGATCGGCGCGGAAAACTGATATTCGCGAAAGTCGTCGTTGAAACCCGACAGCGCACTGATCATGCCGTCGGTCACGTTGCCGAAGGACGACAACGTGCCGTGCAGCGGAAACCCGATCACGACAATAGACTCACCGCGCGCGACCTTGGGCTGCGAGCGGAACGAAACGACCTCAATGGGCTGATTGACGGTGAGGTCGAGCAGGGCGAGATCGTTGTCTTCATCAAAGGCAATCACTTCAGCTTCGCCGAAGTCACCGACACGCACCTCGCGGCAGCCCTCGATGACGTGGTGGTTGGTCACCATGTCGCCGGTGGACGAGACCACGAAACCGGTTCCCGTGGCCCAGAGTTCAAGGCCGGGATTGGGAGAGGTTGATTGCTGATCGCTGCCGAGCCCGCCGATCCGCCGTGTCAGGCTGACGGCGGTGCGCAAGGCGTAAATCAAGGTCTCGTCGACCGTTCCGGTAATCGGCAGGCCGACTTCGTCCTGAAAGTCGACAATCGCATCATGGGTCTGGGGGCCCATCACACCATCGGCGTAACCAACGTCATAACCAAGATTCTGGAGCATCCCCTGGGCCAGCAGAATCTGTTCGCTGGATTCGGCTTCGGGGAACACGGTGCCGCCATAGATCGTGTCATCGCCATCGGAGTCTCCTGCCAGGCCGTCACCGTCGATGCTGCCGACTACGGTTTCGTCGTCACCGGCTTTGTCGCCCTCCGTCTTGCCCGGGGTGACGTCTTCAATGACCTCGGCTGATCCGCTCGCGCTCGATGAGGAGGATCCTCCGGAAGTCTTGGTGTCGGGGACAACGGTTTCGCCGTCTGCAGCGATCACGACACTGCGCAGTGCGACCGGTTCGTCATCGCGCCAGAACGCGAAGGTTATCGTGCCGTTGTTTTCCAGATAGGTACCAAAGCCGTTGTGCAGGTCGTCGCGAATTTCGCCTTCGTAGCGATCGCCTGCCATGGCGTTGTCGCCGGCGTATTCGAAAACACCAAAGCCTTCATTGTAGCCGTCGGCGAATTCGCCGGCAGCCGTGGTGCCGTACCAATAGTCGCCCTCCAGGTAGAAATAGACGCCGTAACGCTCGAACGCCCAATCATTCAACTCGCCCTCGTAGCGGTCGCCCTCGTCACCGTTGTCCGGGTGAAACTGGTAGACGCCGTAACCGTCAGCAGCATCGGCACGAAACTCGCCCTCGTAGCGATCGCCATGCCATGTGTCGTTGTCGAGGAAGTGAAGCACGCCGTGGCCCTCGAAGAGGCCATTGACGAACTCGCCTTCGTAACGCGAGCCGCTGTTGTAATAGAAAACGCCGACGCCGTTGGGCTCGCCGTTCCTGACCTGGCCCAGATAACGCCCGATATCGTATGCGATCGACCGGACTTCTGATTTCACGAGATCGCGTGCGCGCTGAGCGGCCTCACGGGCACGATAGGACGTGCTTTGCGAGCGTTCGGCGGCTGTCCAGGCTTGTTCTTCGGCAAGCAGGGCACGCTGTGCTGCATCCTGTGCCTGCGCCATGATCGATTCGGCTGTTTCGCTTGCCGCATGGGCTGGCCAGAAAGCGGCAAGAATGACAAAGATCGCGCCGTGTACGGCACCTATGAACGCTCGTTTCGACATAACAGCAGTTGCCCCGGGATTGTTATTGGCGACGATAGCCGCCGTCACAACATTCAGCTAGTTTGTCACGCCTCTGGCGGGCCAAGCCTACGCTCGCCGCGTTAATCATGGACAAGAATGGAGCTCAGCATGGGTTGGACCGGCAAAATCCTGCGTGTAAATCTGACGGAAGGCACGTGTAAGAACGAGCCGCTCAACAAGGATTGGGCCGAACAGTTCCTTGGCCAACGTGGTCTCGCTTCCAAGTACCTGATGGAGTCGATGGATCCGGCGGTTGATGCTCTTGATCCCGCCAATGTGCTGATTTTCGCGACCGGCCCGCTGACATCCACGATGGCGCCCACTGCCGGGCGATATTCGGTGATCACCAAGGGCGCGCTGACCAACGCCATCGCCTGTTCCAATTCGGGCGGCAAGGTCGGCGCCGAGATCAAGCTCGCCGGCTGGGATATGGTGATCTTCGAGGGGCGTTCGCCCAAGCCGGTCTATCTATGGATCGATGACGATCATGTTGAGCTGCGCGATGCCTCCCATCTCTGGGGTCGTTCGGTCTGGGATATCGAACCTGCGATCAAGAATGAACTCGGCGATCCCTCGATCAAGGTTGCCTCGATCGGGCGCTCCGGCGAAAAGATGGTGCGTTTCGCCTGTGTCGTGAACAAGTTGCATCGGGCCGCCGGACGTTCCGGCGTGGGCGCGGTGATGGGCTCGAAGAACCTGAAGGCGATCGCGGCGCGCGGCGCCGGCGGCGTGACCGTGAACGACCCCAAGAAGTTCATGGCCGCGGTGGCCCATGCCAAGAGTACGCTGCAGCCCCATCCGGTGCGCCAGCGTTTCATCAAGATGGGCACTCACGCCATGCTTGATGTCACCCACAACTTCGGCAGTCTGCCGACACGCAACGACCGTGATGTGCAGTTCGAGGGTGTCGACAAGCTCAATGTCGCGGCTTCGCACAATCCCCACGGGCCCAATGGCACGGTGAACCTGATCACCAACAAGGCGTGTTTTGCCTGCACCATCGCCTGCGGCCGCATTGCCCAGATCGACCCCGATCACTTCTCGATCAAGAACAAGCCGCAATACCACACGGCTTCGGGCGGCCTGGAATATGAAAATGTCTTTGCCCTGGGTGCGATGGTCGGCGTCGATGATATCGATGCTGTGACCTTCGCCAACTTCGTGTGCAACGAAGACGGCATGGACACGATCTCGTTCGGTGGTTCCCTGGCAGCGGCGATGGAACTTTACGAAGAGGGTGCCATCACCAAGGAACAGACCGGTGTCAATCTCTCCTTCGGCTCGGCCGAGGGCCTCGTCAAG
>JABIUG010000330.1 GCA_018700655.1 Rhodospirillaceae bacterium
CAATAGCCGGCCGAGACACCCATGGTTTCTTCGTAGTTCGCACCGGGGATGTCCTTGTTGCAGTTCAGCGCCATCATCGCGGTGGTGCCGATCGCGATTGCGTCCGCGCCCAGGGCCAGAGCCTTGGCGACATCACCGCCGTTGCGGATACCGCCGGCATAAACCAGCGTGATCTCGCCGCGCTTGCCCAGGTCGTCGATCGCACGACGGGCCTGACGGATCGCCGCGATGCCGGGAATACCCGTCTCTTCGGTGGCAAGATGGGGACCCGCACCGGTCGAACCTTCCATGCCGTCGATGTAGATCGAGTCGGGATCGCATTTGACCGCCATACGCACGTCGTCATAGACGCGCGCCGCACCCAGCTTGAGCTGGATCGGGATCTGGTAGTCGGTCGCTTCGCGGATTTCCTGGATCTTGAGCGCCAGATCGTCCGGGCCCAGCCAGTCGGGATGACGGGCGGGTGAACGCTGGTCAATACCGGCGGGAAGCGAGCGCATCTCGGCAACCTGGTCGGTCACCTTCTGACCCATCAGATGGCCGCCCAGACCGACCTTGCAGCCCTGGCCGATGAAGAATTCGCAGGCGTCAGCCAGACGCAGGTGGTGCGGGTTGAAGCCGTAGCGCGACTGGATGCACTGGTAGAACCACTTCTCCGAATAACGCCGCTCGTCGGGGATCATGCCGCCTTCGCCCGAACACGTCGCCGTGCCGGCCATCGTGGCGCCACGCGCCAGGGCAGTCTTTGCCTCATAGCTCAGTGCGCCAAAGCTCATGCCGGTGACGTAGATCGGAATGTCGAGCTCAAGCGGATGCTTGGCACGCGGGCCGATCACGGTCTTGGTCTCGCACTTCTCGCGATAACCCTCGATCACGAAGCGGGTCAGGGTGCCCGGCATGAAGGTGAGATCGTCCCAGGTCGGGATCTTCTTCATCAGCGCCATACCGCGCATGCGGTAACGGCCCAGTTCAGCCTTGATATGGATGTCGTCGATGACACGCGGCGGGAACATGAAGTTCTCGCCCAGGACGTTCGTATTACGGCCGTCCGCGGCGCGCTCGATGACGTCTTCTTTCTTGGTCGCCATTGTTATCTCCTGTTCGAACGCGGCCTAGAGCACGATCTTCTTTTCGTGCGGCTCGAGATTGTCGTAGTTCCATAGCTGCTTGCCGGCGACGATCTTCGTCATGTTCTTGACACCATTGGGCGTCTTGAGGCCGAACTGCTTGAGCTTGCGATCGAGCCATGCGCAATCGAGCTCGTTCATTTCTGCCGGAACCGCGTCAACACCACAGCTCTCGATCTTGCCGCCGACATAGATCGTGCCGTCGTACATCGAATCACCGAGGTTCTTGCCGGCATCACCCAGAACGACCATGCGGCCGCGCTGCATCATGAAGCCCGAGAACGCACCGGTGCGCCCGCCAACAATGATCGTGCCACCCTTCTGGTCGATACCCGTACGCGAACCGACATCGCCCATGCAGACGAGGTCGCCGCCACGGATGGCAGCGCCGAAGGTGGAGCCGGCGTTTTTATCTATCACGACCGTGCCCGACATCATGTTCTCGGCGCAGGACCAGCCGACGCGGCCGGTGATGCGAACATTGGGGCCGTCGATCAGGCCGATCCCGAAGTAACCCAGGCTGCCCTCGAAGGTGAGGTTGAGACGCTGCAGGATGCCGACACCAAGCGAGTGTTTGGCCAGCGGGTTCTTGACCACGATCGAGCCGTAACCCTTGGCCATCAGCTCGCGAATCTTCATGTTGATCCCGTTGGTGTCCATCTTGGAGGCGTCGAACGCCTTGCGCTTGTTGAAGTCGACATCGGGTTCCTCGGGATAGAGGAAGTTGTCGCCGAGTTCCGAGACGTCGAAAAAGCGCTGCTGCGTGCGGCCAGTGAGCTGCTCGGTGTGCAGCCCCATGTCATGTGAACGATGTTCTTCTAGCTTCGCCATACCCGGACCTCCCGATCATAAGGGTCGGTGGTGTCGATTTCCTGGGGCAGAACCTGCCGGATCGCGACCTCTTCAGAGGCCATCACAACCAAGTCGTCGCTTTCGTAAAGGACCATCGGCTTGGCGGCCATGTCGTCCTTGGCCATGCCCAGGCTGTCGGCGGTCGCCACCAGATAGGTGAAGACGCCGTCAAGGTCGTCAATCGACTGCTTCATGGCGTCTTCGAGCTCGGCACCCTGCTGCAGGGCATCGGCGATATAGACCGCGATCAGTTCGCTGTCGCAGTTCGACATGAAGCGGAATTCCTTGCGCTCCAGCTCACGACGCATGATCCAGTAATTGGTCAGCTGGCCGTTATGGACCACGGAAATGTCGTGATACGGATAAGCCCAATAGGGATGGGCTGAACGGATATCGACATCCGACTCGGTCGCCATGCGGGTATGACCGATGGCGTGCGTGCCCTTGAATCCCTTCAGGGAATACTGATCCGACACGGTGCTCGCATCGCCCATGTCCTTGATCAGTTCAAGGCCGGTGCCCAGCGACAGGATCTCGGTCGAGGCAACATCCTCGACGTAATCTGCCAGCTTGCGCATGTCGCCCTTGTACTTGATGGCGTAGCGGAAGGCGTATTCGGTCGCGTCCTCGGCCTTGACGACCTTGACGCCCAATTCCTTCAGGCGCCGGTCGACTTCGGCGCGACGGTCGCGTACCTCGCGATGGATGTCGTAGCCCTTGGCCACGTCTTCCTGTTCGGCGACCTTGAAGCGAAGAACATATTCGTTCTTCGAGGGCACGCCATAGACGGCGAACCCGGTCGAATCCGGCCCACGATGCTTCAAAGACTGCAGCATCGAGGTCATTTCCGACCCGACGTCTGACGCCTTCTTGCGATGGATGATACCTGCGATGCCACACATGGCGTTTGGTTCTCCTCAGCTTCCAGAGACAAAGACGGCGGTAGCCGTTGCTGGCTGCCACCGCAATTCGTAGTTCCTGCTTAAGGCAGGCAATCCCAGTAGTTCTCGAGGTCCCACTCCGTGACGGTCGCCATGAAGTTTTCCCACTCGTTCGTCTTGTAGTGCTTGAACACGCGGTACATGTCGCCAGGCATGGCGGACTTGATGACCTCATCCTTGTCGAGGGCGATCAGGGCGTCGCCGAGTGACATCGGCAGTTTCTTGACCTGCTTGCCCTCTTCCATGGCCTGGTAAATGTTGCGCTCTTCGGGCTCGCCGGGATCGAGGTTATCGGTGATGCCGTGGTCGAAACACTTGATGATGGCATTGGCCATCAAATAGGGGTTCACCATCGAATCCACCGCGCGGTATTCGAAACGGCCCGGTGCGGAAACACGCATGCCGGTGGTGCGGTTCTGGTAACCCCAGTCAGCAAAGACCGGTGCCCAGAAACCCGTGTCCCAGAGACGACGGTAGGAGTTGACGGTCGGGCAGCCGATCGCGGTCATTGCGTCGAGATGACTCATCACGCCGCCGATCGCTTTCAGGCCGGTCTTGCCCGGCTTGCGCAGATCCTTGCCTTCGGGAAGGAAGGTATTCTTGCCGCCCTTCTTGTACATGAAGTTCTGCGGCATGCCGGCGATGTTGTCCTGGCCCAGCTGGTTCATCTCGTCCTTGCCGCCCTTCCAGAGCGACACGTTGTGATGACAGCCATTGGCCGAAACACCCATGAAGGGTTTGGCCATGAAGCAGGCGATCAGGTTGTTCTCGCGTGCGACCTGGGCACAGATCTGGCGATAAGTCGCCAGCCGGTCGGCGGTTCGCAAGGCATCATCGAACTGGAAGTTCAGCTCAAGCTGGCCCGGTGCGTCCTCATGGTCGCCCTGGATCATGTCGAGACCCATGGCACGGCAGTATTCGATGACCTTCATGAAGACAGGACGCAGGCTCTCGAACTGGTCGATGTGGTAGCAGTTGGGCTTGGAGAAACCACCATTGGGCAGTCCGTCTTCGCCCTTCTTCAGCCACATCATCTCCGGCTCGGTGCCGTGACGCATGTGAAGGCCCTTGTGTTTCTTCTGGAAGGCGTCGTGCGAGCGGCGCAGGTTGCCGCGGCAGTCGCCGGTGAAGAAACCACCGGGATTTTCCGGCTCTTCGCGGTTGCGGAAGCAGGTGCAATAGACGCGCGCGACGCGTTTGTCCCAGGGCAGCTGCACGAAGGTGTCGGGATCGGGGATGCCGATCAGCTCCGAGGATTCAGGGCCGTAGCCGATATAGTCGCCGTAGCGGTCGACATAGAGGTTGGCGACGGAGCCATAGACGAGCTGGAAACCGCGTTCGGCAATGGTCTCCCAGTGATCGGCCGGAACACCCTTGCCGATGATACGGCCGGTGACCGAGATGAACTGATAGTAGATATAGTCGATCTTCAGTTCGTTGATCTTCTTGCGCACGTCCTTGACCATCTTCGCGCGGCCAGGTTGTTCGACGTAACCTTCGATATCCATCGGCATGGATTTAATCCCCCTTTGGAGCTTCCCAATTTTGTTTCGGCGGTCGGGAAGCGGATGGACCGCTTCCTTGATGCCTTAATGCTGAGAGTGGCGTGCGTCTCTGACCTGGGTCAACGCATGCTCCCGTGGCTCAGCTCCACGGGAATGGACTGTTCGATACCGGATGCAGCTTGCCTTCGGCATATCGAGAAAAACGGAACGGTTCGAGCAGGGCACTCTTTTCGCCAACGCATTCGCTGGCGACGAGCTTGCCGATACCGATCATCTTGTAACCGTGGTTCGAGTCGGCGATGAACTGGACGTTCTCGCAGAAGGTATCGATCACGGGGAAACTGTCAGGTGTGAAGCAACCCAGGCCGCCCGAAGCTTCCTTTTTCCACTTTCCGATCTGGCCGGAGAATCGCTCCTGGCAATGGGCAAGGGCTGAACACCACATGTGGGCGAAGTCGTCGCCGACGATGAAGTCGGGTGAATCCGGGCCATAGGGATCGAGTGCGACCTTGTCGACCGGCGTCTTGACCTCATAAGGCATGGCGCCGCCCTGGATGCCGGCGAAGTTGAAATCGGGCTTGTAGTAGATGCCCCACATTTCATCGCGGATCAGCGAGCCGTCGACATCGGAATAAAGCGGTGCGTCGGTATCGACATGGATGACCGGGGGCATGCCACCATCGTTCATCTTCTGCAGGTTCGGGTCGACGCCCAGCGTGCCTTCTTCCAGGCACCAGTAGCGCCAGGTGTCGATGCCGTCATGGACCGTGCCGTCCGCACCCTTGATCGAGACGCTGGTGGGCAACTCGAGCATGTTCCAGATCTTGGAGGCCCAGGGGCCGACGCCGACCACAACCATATCGGTCTCGATATCGCCCTTGTCGGTCTTGACCTTGGAAACCGCAGCGCCTGATTTCTCGAAGCCCGTGACCTCGCAGCCGGTCAGGATACGCACGCCTTCGCCTTCGGCCTTACCGGCCAGGCCATACATGGATGTGGTATTGTTCGCGTAGCCGCCTTTTTTCTCGTGCAGCACCGAGGTGATGCCCTGGGCGCGCCAGTCCGAGAACAAACCCTTCATGTAGGTCGTGCAGTCGTCGCTGCCCTCGATGAACTCCGAGGTGTAACCGATCGCCTTCTGCTGGTCATAGATCGAGGCGATATCAGAGTGCATCGATTCGCAGGATATCTGCATGTAACCCACGGGGTGATAGCTGTAGGCCTCCATGTCGCTTTCCCAGACCTCGACGCACTGGGCCATCAGCTCACGCATGGCGGGCTGGAAGTAGTTGTTGCGGACCACGCCGCAGGCGATCCCGCTGGCGCCGGCGGCGATGCCGGCCTTGTCGATCACCAGAATGTCTTCACCGCTGCCCTTGCCGCGAGCCTTCAGCTCCAGAGCCAGATGATAGGCGGTGGAAAGGCCATGAATGCCGGCACCGATGATCACGTACTTGGAATGGATAGGGAAGGCCATGTTCTGGATCGTTCCTCCTCGAACGGGCAGTCGAGTCGCGCAAGGTGCGGATTGGTCTAGAAGGCTAAATCGCCCGGAAACCTTGACCGCGCTTGACGTGACACCTGTTTGGTCCGACCATGTCCTGTGCCAATTATGGGCCAATCAAACCAATTCGCGGGTAGCTAAATCCCGCGCGACAATGATGTCAAGCGAAAGCGCGGAACAGGCGATGGCCGGACAGCCCGAGCAAAGCGAAACCCTGAAGAACCTGCCGCTGCCGAACTCCAAGAGCGCGGCCGCGATTGCGACACAGCTTCGCCAGGCGATCCTTGATGGTGTCTATGTCGACGGTGAACGGCTGCCTGCCGAACGTCAGCTCGCAACCGCCCTGTCGAGTTCGCGCACTACGGTGCGTGAGGCACTGCGTATTCTAGAGCACGGCAAGCTGGTGAGCCGCCGGGTCGGCAGCGGCACCTTCGTGACCTTCCGGCCCGAGGCTGACGATGACGATGTTGCCGAGGTCACGAGCCCGCTGGAACTGGTCGAGGTCCGGATCGCCGTGGAGCCCCGTATGGTCCGCCTGGCGACCCTGCATGCGACCATGCGTGATCTCGATCGGATCAATGATGCGCTCACCGCCCTGGAGACCGCCGGCATCAGTGCCGAAGTCTTCACGCGGCACGATCGCACGTTCCATCAGGCGATCGCCGATGCCACGCGCAACCCGCTGATGGTCTCGCTCTATCGCCAGATCAACCATGTCCGTGGTCACCGCCAATGGAATGCCATGAAGGACAAGGTTCTCACGGTCGAATCCATGGTTGCCTACAACCGTGAACACAGAGCGCTTTTTGACGCCTTGCGCGCGCGTGACTCCGATCTCGCGGTCGATATCGTGAACCGTCATCTTGATGCCGCGCGCCAGCAATTGTCTTCCGCCTGAGACCGCTTTCCGCCGTCGCGGGGGATATCAACAGTTTCTGTGGACTAATCTGTCGACAACACGGCCCCACCGACAGCTTGGCCGCAGGAAACCGCGATGCCGCCATGAAATGCCTGTTTTTTAAGCATATTTCCTAACGTATTGAAAAGGCTAAGTTTTATCCAATCAAGTTGTAACGGCACGGCAAATCGATCCCGAAACGGCGCTTGACTCCCTGTGATCGGAAGCGTGACCCGGCGGCTGTGCACAATCGCACCGATTTTGCCGCCCCAGAGCGCAGAATCCAGCCGTTTCTTGTGAGGTTCGGGGCGCGCCCGCATTCAGATTCGCTGGCAAATCCGCGCGGCATCGAACATTGCGGCATGGACGTTTCTGCCTGCCCAGACATCACCGGCCTTGTAGAGGACATAGGACCCTTCCGGGTTACGCACGCGGGTCTGGGCGCGGAACGCGGCGAGTTCCTCAAGGTCCAGCTCGCCACGGTTCTTTGAATCCGTCTTCAACACTTCGAAGAGGTCGTCGTTGGGCAGGGTGCCGTAATCGCCCACGACCTGATCGACGATCCGTTCCTCGGTTTGATCGAGATAGGTGTTGGTGAGCACCGCCACGAATTTGTTGCCCGAGCGGCGGACCTCGACCAGACGCGAATCCACGGTCAGTTTGACCCCGGCCCGGTAAAGCTCGGTCATGTGGGGTGTCCGATGGCCGTTGCCGACCTCGGCGCCATGCGCTGTATCGGGGCTGACCAGTTCCACATCGGAGCCGCGTTTCGCCATCACCTCGGCGGTCGTGAGCCCGGCGTTACTGCCGGCTTCGTCGAAGATCAGGATATCGTCGCCCGGTTCGACCTGACCGGCCAGGATGTCCCAGGTCGTGACGGCAAGGTCGGCGCCGCGGAAATGGCCGACCACCGGCATGCCGCCGGTTGCGATCACGACGACCTCCGGGTTCAGGGCAAGGACGTCGGCTGCTTCGGCCAACCGGTTCAGCCTGACATCGACCCCCAGTTTCTCGACCTGCTCGACCAGCCAGTCGACGATGCTGCCCAGGTCCTTTCGCCAGGCACAGCGCGTGGCGAGGTTGAGTTGCCCGCCCAGGCGGTCGCCGGCTTCGAGCAGAACGACCGCGTGGCCGCGTGACGCCGCGACCCGGGCAGCTTCCAGACCGGCAGGGCCTCCGCCGACCACGACGACGCGCTGCACCGGGCCCGTGCTCGCGGCGACGTCGTGATCCAGATGCTCCTCGCGGCCGGTGGCGACGTTGTGCAGACACAGCGCTTCGAGCCCGACGTTGACCCGATCGTTGCAATAGGTCGCGCCAACGCAGGGCCTGATATCGGTTTCGCGCCCTTCACGAAGTTTCCTGACATGGTGCGGGTCGGCGATGAACGCGCGGGTCATGCCGACAAGGTCGATGTAACCCTGCTCGACGGCATGCGCTGCGGTCGCTGCATCGGCAATCCGGGTCGCGTGCAGTACGGGCAGGTCGACCTTCTCCTTGATCGCAGCGGCCATCGACAGATACGGGGCTCTGGGTTTGTGCATCGAGGGATACATGTCGTGGTTCGTTCTGTGATCCGACGAGTGTCCGCCGACCACGCTGACATAGTCCACCAGACCGCATTCTGCGTAGCGCCCAGCGATCTCAACGAGCGCCTGGTTGTCGAGGCCACCATCGGTGAATTCATCGGCCGATAGCCGCATGCCGACGACATAGTCCTCACCGACCAGATTGCGGGTCTGCTCCAGGACTTCAAAACCGAACCGCAGCCTGTTGTGCAGTGATCCGCCATAGTCATCGGTGCGTTGATTGGTCAATGGCGACCAGAACTGGCCGATCAGCCCGGGCGGGATACAGGAGATCTCGACACCGTCGACGCCGCTGTCACGAATCCGGCACGCAGCGGTCGCATAGTCGCGCGCGACCCGGTCGATGTCGTGGTGCTCGATCTCAGCGGGAAAAGCCCGGTGTTTGAGCTCACGGCGGACGGAAGGAGCAAACGCCGGAATCCAGTGCGCCATGTCGTGGCGCTCCCGGCGCCCGCCGTGGGAAAGCTGCACCGTACAAACGGAGCCATGTTCGTGGATCGCCCTGGCGATGCGCGCGAGATCAGCGATGATGGCGTCACCGGTGCCGTTGAGCTGGCCGTAGTAGTAGGTGTTTTCGATCGAGACCGTGGTCGCGCCGCCGAACTGCACCAGCCCGACACCGCCCCTGGCCTTTTCCGCCTCGTAGCGAACGTAGCGCTCGGTCACCCGCCCGCCTGATGCGTAGCCCGGCGCATGGGACGTGCTGGCGAAACGATTCGGGATCACCATGCGTTTGATGGTGAGGGGTGCAAACAGGGCATCAAAGGCGGCCATGATCATTCCCGGGTTGGAACGAGAGATGCCGCCGATGCTAGAGCAAGATCAGTTCAGGTCGAGTCGGCCTGATCTGATGGATCAAAGATGCCCGTTCGGGCAATGAGACATCAGCAGAAACAGATCGTTCCCAGACCAAAGCTCACGGTCCCAGCATTCATGAAACGAGGTTTGCCAAGTTCACAGGCCTCGGCCCCCAGATCGTCCGCATGGCTTGGTATCCTTCTCGCTGCGATGTCATAGCCTAGACTGCGCGCAGGGCCTTGGTCATGCCAAAATCGAGCGGTGTCAGTCCTGCCGACGCCGCCGGACGATCTCGACGCCGACTGCGTCGGCATCGGCAATGGCATCGGGTTTCCTGGCTCGCACCGTCACCGTTTCCACCACGGGGTCGGTGAGGCAGGCCTGCGCCAGGTCCTCGGCAAAGGTCTCGACCAGTTCGATATGGCCGGCATTGACCAGCGTGCGCGCGTGATCGACAGCCCTGCGGTAATCATAGACAGAGGCGATATCGCCGGCGATCGGCGTACCGGTTGCGACTTCCAGGACAAGATCGACGATCAGGGACTGACGTCTTTTATGTTCGTGATCAAGAATGCCTATTGAGGCATCGAGCCGCAGCCCCTCGACCAGAACCTTGCCCCAGGTCATTCCTGGCCCGGCTTCAGCGGATAACCGCCCTGGGGGTGTAGCCAGCCCAGGCTCTGGCCGCCATCGAGGCAGAGCGTCTGGCCGGTGACCGACGGTGTGGCCAGGAGAAAGCGCACGGCGTCGCAGATTTCGCGGGGCGACGTGCCGCGCTGCAGCGGATAACCCTGGGTCCAGCGTTTCATGTCGGCTTCGTCGCCGTCGTGATCGGGCAGGGCCATGCCGGGGCCGACGCCGTTGACCCGGATTTGCGGTGCGAGTTCCAGTGCCCAGGTCTGCGTCAGTGCGGCCAGGGCACATTTGGATGCGGTGTAGGACATGTAGGCAGGCGTCAGATTGTTGACGCGCTGGTCCAGGATGTTGATGACGTGGCCGTCCAATTCGCCAGGTATCTGCAGGGCAAAAGCCTGGGTCAGGAGGATCGGTGCGATCAGGTTGACACCGATGTTGGCGTTGATCGTCTCGGGCTTTGTCGTGCGGATCCTGTCGGGCACAAAGACGGCAGCATTATTGACCAGCAGGGTTAGCGGCCCAAGAGCAACACCCGCCCGTTCGACCAGTCCTGCGGCAGCGTCGGGATCGGAAAGGTCCGCCTGCAGGGCAACGGCCCGGCCACCTGCGGCCTCGACCTCTTTCACCGCGGCTTCGGTAGTGCCGAGCGAGCTGTTGCCGTGAAAGGCCACGGCCCATCCATCAGCCGCAAGCGCCTGTGCGATGGCAAGGCCCAGGCGTGTTCCTGCACCGGTAACGAGGGCGGCACCCTTGGATTCAAGCGTATCGTTCATGACGGGTTTCTAGAGCAGATCAGGCGGGTTGGGAATCGCGGTGCACGCGTGACCCATCGGCTCCGCTCTATTCCGCCGGACGATCGGGCGACAACTCAGCACCGATACGTTTGAGTGCATCAGAGGTGTCGAGGCGGTCGAGCATGATCTCGATCAGGGACGGGCCGTCGGTTGTCGTGCGTGCGCGTTCCAGGGCGGCATCGAGCTTACCCTGGCACCCCAGCCGCCGCCGAAGACCTCGGGCAGGCGGTGATAGGCCCAGGGCTGGATGTCGTTGTAGGGGCCTTCGTGGATGATCCGCTCGGCGGTGTAGCCGTCGTTGTTCATCAGCAGAATGATCAGGTTCTGCTTGTGGCGGCAGATGGTCGAGAGTTCCTGGGCCGTCATCTGGAAGGCGCCGTCGCCGATCAGAGCGACGGGACGCCGGCCCGGGTCGGCAAAGGCATCGCCCAGGGTGGCGGGCAGAGCAAAGCCGATCGAGAGATAAAAAGCCTGCCCCAGCAAGCCGACATCGCGGTGCAAGACCAGATCGGCGGCGGCAAAGATTGAATCGCCGGTCTCGGCGATCACAGTGGTGTCCTTGCCGATGAAACCGTTCAGGCGCTGCATTACCCTGGCCATGGTCACGGCTTGGTCGGGCTTAACGGTGAACTCGGTCCCGAACAGATCGCTCATCGGCGTGTAGCCGGGGCTTTTCAGGCCGCCGGTTGGCATATGCTCGATCAGCCCGGTGATGACATCGCCGATCCAGACCTGTTCATAGACATGATGGCTGATCTTCAGCCGGCCGGAATTGGCCAGGATCATGCGGCGGTCGTCGAGCCTGGCGGTATAGACCCCCAGATTGATGTCGCTCATCCAGGCGCCCAGACAGAGCAGGGCGTCGGCGTTCTCGACCGTGTCACGGATCTCCCGGCGCGAAACGCCACCCTCATAGACCCCGATCGCCTGGGGGTGATGTTCGGAGATCACGGTCTTGCCAATGAAGTGTCGTCGCAATCGGCAGGCCCGAGGATTCGACCAGCCGATCAAACGATTCCAGCAGGTCATAACGATGCAGTTCGACACCCGCCAGGATCGCCGGGCTGCGTGCAGCGCCCAGCAGAGCCATGACCTCGTCGAGTGCTTCACCCAGGGCATCGGGATCGGAAATAGGCGGTGGTGGCGGCACAAAGGCATCGGGAGCAGCGCAGGGCTGGTCGACCATGTCGAGTGGGATCTCGATGAAGATCGGACGTTTCTCCGAAAGACAGCGCGCCAGTGCCGCGTCGATCCGCTCGAGCGCGCGTGCCGGGTCATCAAGCAGGATGTCGGTGACCGTGATGTGGCGATAGGCTTCCTACATGGTGTCGGCCTCGCCGACGCCGTGATGGAGCAGCATGGAGGGGCCTCGCGCCGTCGTCTTGGGCCCGCCGACCAGCACGACGAGAGGCACCTGTTCGGCATGGGCGCCGGCAACGGCATTCATCGCACTGAAACCGCCGACACCCCAGGTCACACAGACACAACCGATGCCGTTGATCCGGGCATAGGCGTCAGCCGCATAACCGGCGTTGAGTTCGTTGCAGGTCCCGACCAGCTCCAACCCGCTTTCGAGAATGCGGTCCATGAAGGTCAGAACATAATCGCCCGGCACCCCGAAGACATGGCCCAGCCCGGCCTGTTTGAGGCGCGTCAGCAGGTAGGTCGAGATGGTGTGGGTCATGACGTACCCGTGCCTCCTATGGCCCCTTGCGTTTCTTCACCTTGCGGCGGTTCTTGCGTTCCATCGCGACGTCTTTGGGATTGGTCTTGAGGCCCAGGTCCATGGCTTCCAGACGACGGATTTCGTCGCGCAGGCGGGCGGCTTCCTCGAACTCCAGATCACCGGCCGCGGTGCGCATGCGGCCTTCCAGATCGGCCAGGCGCTCGGCCAGCGTCATGTCGCCGCCCTCGCCGGAGACACCCAGGTCGACCGTGACGTAATCGGCATCATAGACCGTCTGCATGACGTCGGAGATCGCGTGTTTGACCGATTCCGGCGTGACGCCGTTTTCCACGTTCCAGGCGGTCTGCTTGGCGCGGCGGCGGTTGGTTTCCTCGATCGCCTTTTCCAGCGACGCGGTCATGTGGTCGGCGTAGAGCAGAACCCGGCCGTCGACGTTGCGTGCGGCCCGCCCGATGGTCTGGATCAGCGAGGTTTCCGAACGCAGGAAACCTTCCTTGTCGGCATCGAGGATCGCAACCAGCGCGCATTCGGGGATATCGAGCCCCTCGCGCAGCAGGTTGATGCCGATCAGCACGTCGAACACGCCAAGGCGCAGATCGCGGATGATCTCGATGCGCTCGAGCGTATCGATATCGGAATGGAGGTACCGCACGCGCAAGCCTGATTCGGTCAGGCATTCGGTCAGCGCCTCGGCCATGCGTTTGGTCAGGGTCGTGACGAGAACACGCTGCCCCTTGGCTGCGACCTCGCGGCACTCGGCCATCAGGTCGTCGACCTGGGTCGAAGCCGGGCGGATGATGCAGGGCGGATCGATCAGGCCGGTGGGGCGGATGATCTGTTCGGTAAAGGCACCGCCCGTGCGTTGCATCTCCCACTTTGCCGGGGTCGCCGAAACAAAGATCGACTGGGGCCGCATGGCATCCCATTCCTCGAACTTCAGCGGCCGGTTGTCGACGCAGCTTGGCAGGCGGAAGCCGAATTCGGCCAGGGTCGACTTGCGGCTGAAGTCGCCCTTGAACATGCCGCCGACCTGAGAGACCGAAACATGGCTCTCGTCGACGAACAGGATGGCGTTGTCGGGCAGGTATTCCATCAGCGTGGGCGGCGGTTCGCCCGGCTGACGCCCGGTGAGGAAGCGGGAGTAGTTCTCGATCCCGGCGCACATGCCGGTCGCTTCTATCATCTCGATATCAAAGGTGCAGCGCTGCTCCAGGCGTTCGGCCTCGAGGTAACGGCCGATATCGCGGTAATGCTGCAGGCGCTCCTTCAGCTCGATCTTGATCGCCTTCACCGCCTGGTGGAGCGTCGGCTTGGGCACGATGTGATGGCTGTTGGGATAGATCACGATCTTCTGGAGTTCGCCCAGGCGTTCGCCGGTGAGAGGATCAAACTCGACGATTTCCTCGACCTCGTCGCCGAACAGACCGATACGCCAGGCGCCGTCTTCGAGATGGCTTGGGAAGATCTCGACCGAGTCGCCACGGACACGAAAGGCGCCGCGCTGGAAATTGGAATCGTTGCGCCGGTACTGCATGTCGACCAGACGGCGCATCAATTCTTCACGCTCGATCACCAGGCCGGTTTCGATCGTGGCGGTCATGGCCGAGTAACTTTCGGCGTCGCCGATACCGTAGATGCAGGAGACGCTGGCGATGATGATGGTGTCTTCCCGCTCCAGGATCGCGCGTGTCGCGCTGTGGCGCATGCGGTCGATCTGTTCGTTGCGGGAGGATTCCTTCTCGATATAGGTGTCGGTCCGCGCGACATAGGCTTCGGGCTGGTAGTAGTCGTAATAGCTGACGAAATACTCGACCGAGTTGTCGGGGAAGAACCCCTTGAACTCGCCATAGAGCTGGGCCGCCAGCGTTTTGTTGGGCGCGAGCACCAGGGCAGGGCGGCCCATACGCTGGATCGTCTGGGCCATGGTGTAGGTCTTGCCCGAACCGGTCACGCCGAGCAGCACCTGGTCGCGCTCGCCCTCTTCGAGCCCGTTCACCAACTCCTCGATCGCGGCGGGCTGATCGCCCTGCGGTTTGAAGCTGGAGACGAGATTGAAGGGCGACGGCCTCACCGGCGCGCTCGGGTCGTTCTGGAGTTCGTGGGCGAGGGTCATGTGCTCAATCTAGTGACTCGACCTAAGGTTTGCCAGTGTTGCACCCACGGATGTTCCGGATTTGTCCGCAGACGAACGTCTATTCCATTGGTCCGGCGAATAGGCCTGCTTTGGAGTGATCAGCAACGTCGATCCGGGAATTCCGGATCGCTTACGGTTCAGAAGGCCTCCCCACACGGAAGTAAACCGTGCCTTCACCCGTGCTTCCGTAGGCTAGGTCGATACCGATGTTGAGTCCGTCTGCTTTGGAGATCAGATAACGTGCTCCGACACCGGCACCCCACGCCCAGTTCATGGTATTGGGCACCCAGGCATCAGCCATCGCTCCGCCGCCTCCGGCGAACGTTACCAGCCCCAGCTCATCGGTGGTCTGCCAGCGCAATTCTCCCTGCACTTGCAAAACCGACTCGCCCAGGTACTGGCTTGCCGGAAATCCACGGAAGCTGACGAAGGGCAACATGAAGAACGGTGCGTCTTCCGTCGCCTGCGCAGCGCGCAACTCGGTAGCCAGGACGAGGTCGTCGTCGATCAGGCGATAACGATGCCAGAAGGCATCCCAGCTCGAGAAGTCGAAGTCCGAGCCAACGGCCTCGTCGTAGAACAGCAACTCGAAAGACATGCTGTCGCCGCTGGTGGGAAAGGTCTGATCGTCTCGCGTATCAAACTCGAGAAGGGGGCCGACACCGTTGAGCGTCGGCGCCAACTGCAGCCTGTTGATGAGATCAAAGTTTGTGTTCAGCGATAATTTTGGCTGCATCAGTCTGCCGCCCAACCCGCCATAGAGGTCCTCTCTAATCCGGGCCAGCCCACGCCCGGCAATCACCGAACCCTCCAGCGAGAACGCCAATGGATGGTCAAAAAAGATGGGATCGGAACTGCGCCCGTAATAGTCGAGGTTGAAGGAGCCGTAGCCGGCGGCCAGGGTCAATCGATAGCGGTCGTCTCCGAAATACGCCTTGCCGCCCGCCCCGACCATCCAGCTATCGGTATCGGTGAAGACGCCGACGAGCGCGACCGTCGAGCGGGGCGCCTGACTGTTTTCGTCGAGTTCGAATGTGGAGATACCGGTGAGAGCGACCCCGGCACCCAAGGTCGGATTCAGTACCGGAACCGGGACTGCGACATATTGTGTCGTGTCGTCGTCCGGATCTGGTTCCACCCCGGTTTCGAGCGGCAGAGGAATAATCTGTGCCTCTCCCTCGCCGGACCGTCCTTCCTGGGCAAAGGTTGCCAGGAAAAGCAGGATCAACATGCTCATCCGACAACGAGGAAACATTCCTCGAATCGGATCGCGCAATTTCTGATCGCGTTTGGACAAACTGGTCACTCATTCTTCGGTCGAGCCGCTTGAACCCTACACTCAGCATGCAGTAACGGCGAATGCAACGCGGCGTTTCGATGGACATGTCTTCGAGCGCGAGGCGGCCTTTTGAAGCGCAGACCCGACTGCATCCGGGCTGCTTTCAACATTCTGACGATCGAACTGCAACAGAATTTGTCGGGTGCGGTCGAATCGCGGCAAACCGCACCAAGCCTATGCTTGCAGAACCAGACGGCTGGTTCTATCACTCGCCCGCTGTTGCACCGCTATGGATCGGTTCTGCCAATGGACTTCGTCCTTTCCGAAGAACAGACGCTCATCATCGAGACGGTCCGCCGTTTCGTCGACGAGGAACTGGTGCCTTATGAAGACGAGGTCGAGGCTGACAACGCTGTCCGCCCGGAATTGATCGAGCAGATCCACCGGCGCGCCATCGAAGTCGGGCTTTATGCCGCCAACATGCCGGAAGAACTGGGCGGTGGCGGACTCGATGCGCTGACCATTGCGCTGATGGAGATCGAACTGGGGCGCACGGCCTTTGCCCTTCAATATGCAGTCGCGCGGCCCTCGAACATCCTGCGGGCGTGCAAGGGCGAGCAGATCGAGCGTTATCTGTTGCCGACCATTCGCGGAGAACGGGTCGAATGCCTGGCGATGACCGAACCCCAGGCCGGGTCGGACCTGCGTTCGATGAAAACCAGGGCGAAACGCGATGGCGATCATTACGTCATCAACGGCACCAAACATTTCATCAGTTATGCCGATGTCGCCGATTACGCGATCCTGTTTGCCGCATCGGGCATCCAGGACACGCCGCGTGGTCCGCGCAGCCTGATCACCAGTTTCCTGGTCGACAAGGGCATTCCGAGGTTCGAAGTGAAGCTTGGTTCAGAGAGCGTGTCGCACCGGGGTTTTCATCATTGCGAGCTGGTGTTTGAAAACTGCCGGATCCACGAGAGCCAGATCCTGGGTGATGAACACAAGGGATTCGATGTCGCCAACAAATGGCTCGGCACGACCCGCCTGACCGTGGCGGCGCAATGCATCGGCCGGGCGCGCCGGGTGATGGATATGGCTGCGGAATGGGCAGCGACGCGCCAGCAGTTCGGTCAGACCATCGGCAAGTTCCAGGGTACCTCGTTCAAGCTCGCTGACATGGCGACTGAGATCGAGGCGGCCGAGCTGCTTGTGCTGCGTGCCGCCGATCTTGAAACACGCGAGGCCGCGCAGGACCAGGACTTCGCCATGGCCAAGCTCTATGCCACGGAAATGCTGGGCCGGGTGACCGACAATGCCCTGCAGGTTTTCGGCGGCATGGGCCTGATGAAGGAACTTCCCATCGAACGGTTCTGGCGCGACGCCCGTGTCGAGCGCATCTGGGACGGGACCAGCGAGATTCAACGCCACATCATTTCCCGGTCGCTGCTGCGGCCATTCGAAAACTAGAGGGAGAGACCTATGAGCGACATGGTGAGCATCACGAAGGACGGAGCCGTCTGGGAAATCGTTTTTGACCGGCCCAAGGCCAATGCCATCAGCGTTGCGGCAAGCAAGGCGCTTTCGGCGGCCTTCTGTTCGTTCCGCGATGACCCCACGGCCTCGGTCGCGATCATCACCGGCGGCGGCGAGAAGTTTTTCTCCGCCGGCTGGGATCTCAAGGCCGCAGCCGCAGGTGAAGAAGACACCGACAGCGCTGCCGGGTTCGATGGCGGCTTTGCCGGCCTGACCGAACTCTGGAGCATGGACAAGCCGGTGATCGCGGCGGTGAACGGCTATGCCGCCGGCGGCGGCTTCGAGCTGGCCCTGGCGTCCGACATCATCATTGCCGCCGAGAACGCCCAGTTCTGGCTGCCTGAAGCCCAGCTTGGCATCCTGCCCGATGGTGGCGGCGTGATCCGCCTGCAGCGGCGTATTCCCAAGGCAGTTGCGGTCGAGATGATGATGACCGGCCGCCGCATGACCCCGGAAGAAGGCGTGCGCTGGGGCCTGATCAGCCGTGTGGTGCCCCAGGCCGAACTGATGGCGACAGCACGCGAAGTCGCTCACGCCATGTCCAAGAGCGCGCCGCTGTCGCTCAAGGCGGTCAAGGCGATCGTCAATGAGACCGAAGGCATGAGCGTGGAAGAGGCTTATAGTCACATGCGCGGCGGCAAGATCCCGCAGTACCGTGCCTGCCTCGACTCCGAAGATGCCAAGGAAGGCCCGGCAAGCTTCGCCGAAGGCCGTGAGCCGGCCTGGAAGGGCCGCTGAACGCCGAAAGTATGCGAAGAAACAAGTCCCCTCTCCACCCCACGGGGGGAGAGGGTTAGGGTGAGGGGGATTCGGTTTCCAGAGGTGCCGGTCCCTCACCCTCCCATCGCAGAGGCGATGGGTCCCTCCCTCTCCCGCGAACGGGAGAGGGCAAACAAAGAAGCCTCGTAGGGGAACCGCCATGTCGATCCTTGCCAGCCGTCTTGACCGTATCCAGCCGTCACCGACGATTGCGGTGACCCAGAAGGCGCGTGACCTCAAGGCCCAGGGCCGCGATGTTATCGGGCTGGGTGCGGGTGAACCCGATTTCGATACGCCTGAGCACATCATCGAAGCCGCCTACAAGGCGATGAAGGACGGCAAGACCCGCTATACCCCGGTGCCGGGCGTGCCCGAGCTGCGCGAGGCGATCTGCGACAAACTCAAACGCGACAACAACCTGACCTATACGCCCGAACAGATCACGGTCGGCTGCGGTGGCAAGCAGGTCATCTACAACGCCATGGTCGCGACCCTGGAAGAAGGTGACGAGGTCATCATCCCGGCGCCCTATTGGGTGAGTTACACCGATATCGTGTTGCTGTGCGGCGGCAAGCCGGTGATCGTGCCCTGCACTGCGGAGCACGGCTTCAAGATGCAGTCGGCCGACCTGGAAGCCGCGATCACGCCGCGGACCAAATGGGTGATGATGAACTCACCGTCGAACCCGACTGGTGCGGCCTATTCATGGGACGACATGCGGGCGCTGGCCGATGTTCTGGTGCGCCACCCCAATGTCTGGATCATGCCCGATGATATGTATGAACACATCGTCTATGACGACTTCCAGTTCTGCACCCCGGCCGAGGTCGAGCCGGCGCTGTGGGAGCGCACCCTGACGACCAACGGGGTTTCCAAGACCTATTGCATGACTGGCTGGCGTGTCGGTTTTGCTGCCGGTCCCGATATCCTGATCAAGGCGATGAACAAGGTGCAATCACAGTCGACGACGCACACCAGCTCGGTCAGCCAGTATGCCGCGATCGCTGCGCTGAACGGACCGCAGGGTTTTATCGCCGAGCACAACAAGGTTTTCCAGGAACGACGGGATCTTGTCGTGTCGATGCTCAACCAGGCCAACGGGCTCTCCTGCCCGACCCCGGAAGGTGCATTCTACGTCTATCCGTCCTGTGCCGGAACGATGGGCAAGACGACGCTGGATGGAAAGAAGCTGGAGACCGACGAGGACTTCATCACTTATCTGCTGGAAACTGAGGGTGTCGCTGTGGTCCAGGGAGCAGCCTTTGGCGCCTCACCGCATTTCCGGGTTTCCTATGCGACCGCGACGACGGCGCTCGAAGAAGCCTGCATCCGGATCCAGCGGGCCTGCGGCGCGTTGACCTGAGACAAGAGCGTTGGTGGTTGATGTGCACCGGCGATCGGATATGAACCCATTCTCACGCCTGTTTTACTTGTGATGTGAGCTGGCCCTTCCATGTTTGTCCCCAGGGACATTTGAAGGACGGGAGTGCCACATGCTGATCAAGTCACCGCGGGCTTGGGAGATAGCCGAGAATCTGGCGACGCTGGAATCGGTCTATATGAACCGCAGGCAGTTCGCCAAGACGGTCGCTGCCGGGACTATCCTGGCTGCCGGGGCGTCGATGCCGTTTTCTGCGGCGCGTGCCGAGGAAGAGGTCGTCACGATGGCCAATGCGCAGGCAGCGGCTGATCCAACGGCTGATCTCTATCCCGCGCCGCTGAATGCAGCCTATGCCGATGCCGGACGCATGATCACGCCGGCCCAAGACAACCTGACCTACAACAACTTCTACGAGTTCGGCAGCCATAAGCAGATCTGGCAACGCGCCGAGGACCTGCAGCGCCGGCCTTGGGCCGTGACCTTCGATGGTCTGGTCGAGGAAGAAATGACGGTCGACATCGACACCCTGATCCGCGCCATGGCACTGGAGGAACGGGTCTATCGCCATCGCTGTGTTGAAGCCTGGTCGATGGTTGTGCCCTGGACCGGCTTCCCGTTGAAGGCTCTGGTCGACTATGCCCGCCCGTTGGGCTCGGCCAAGTATGTCGTGATGCAGACCTTTGAAGACCCCGGCATGGCGCCGGGCCAGGAGCAGTTCTGGTATCCCTGGCCCTATACCGAAGGGGTCTCGATCCAGGAGGCCGACAACGATCTGGCGTTCATCGTCACAGGTGCCTATGGCCAGCCGATGGCGAACCAGTTCGGTGCGCCCCTTCGTCTGCATCTGCCCTGGAAATACGGTTTCAAATCGGTCAAATCGATAGTGCGCATCTCGTTCACTGAAGAGCGCCCGACGACCTTCTGGGAAGAGCTGGTCGCCAAGGAGTACGGATTCTGGGCGAATGTGAACCCGGAGGTCTCGCATCCACGCTGGAGCCAGGCGACGGAAAAGGTGCTGGGCAGCAACGAGCGTATTCCGACGCAGCTCTACAACGGCTACGGCGAACAGGTAGCTTATCTCTATGAGGGTATGGACCCCGAGGAACTCTTCTTCTAGAGCAGGTCGCGTTAAGCCTGCATCGCTTGCGATCCGATCCAGGCGCAACAAAAGCGGGTGAAGAGGCAAAAAAAGGGGCCGGGTCCAAGGACCCGGCCTCAAGTCGTATTAGAGAGGCTTCACGTCTGGGAGACGTTGGAACCCGAAGGTCCCATCCAAGTCGAACCTTGGTGACACGTATCGATCGGGGGGCATCCGTCGAGGGAAACCGCGATATGTTGCGGTTGTCCGTGTCTGATTAGAGAGATAGTGCTTTGCTTAGGTCTCTACCATGGACGGTTTGGCAACCCAGCTATGCGCGCCACGCATGACTCGTAACGATGTATGACAAATTGTTAAAACTCGGTTGCTGCGACCTGTTCGAGCAGGAAGTCGCGGAAAACCTTGATTCTGGCGGAATTCCGCTGCTCTTCGGCATAGACGAAGAAGGCCTCGGCGGTAGGCATCGGGGCTTCAATATCAAGTCGCACCTTCCGGTCCGACCCCTCGATGACATAGTCGGGCAGGATAGCTATCCCCAGGCCGCTTTCGACGGCCCGGCGCATACCAAGCATGGAATTGACCGTCAGGGCAGGATGGCGCTGGGGCCGATCGTCGCCAAAGGCACGCGGAAACCACTCGGGATTGACGACGGCCCGCAGCGGACCGTTGTCGTACATGATCATGCGGTGCTTCTCGAGATCTTCCAGTGTTTTGGGCGTGCCCCAGGCTTTGAGGTAATGCGGTGAAGCGTAGAAGTGGAAATGGATCTTCATCAGCGGGCGCATGACTAGGTCCGGCTGGGTCGGCCGACTGAGCCTGATTCCGACATCGGCTTCACGCATGGACAGGTCGAGCTCGCCGTCCTCGATCCGCATGGTGATCGAAATCTCAGGGTAACGATCCATGAAATCGACAATCCGCGGCATCAGCCAGATGATCGAGAAACCTGTCGTTGCCGTGACGGTCAGGTGGCCGTCGGGACGCTGCTTGCTGTCTGTCAGGCGCGCTTCGGTCATGGCGATCTTGCCATAGACCTCGCGGGCCGTGCGGTAGAGCAACTCGCCCTGTTCGGTGACAAGCAGACCCCGGGCATGGCGATGGAACAGGCTGACGCTGAGATTGTCCTCAAGCGCGCTGATCTGCCGGCTGACAGCCGACTGGCTCAGATTGAGCTGTTCACCGGCCTTGGTGAAGCTGCCTGCCTCGGCAACATGATAGAAAACCCGAAGTCTGTCCCAGTCCATATGTACCCGGCGTCAGGTGCGGCCTATTCGGCTGCGACGCGCTCCTCGCTTTCCAGCGCGGCGATGAATTTCTCGGCCTCAAGTGCTGCCATGCAACCGGTCCCCGCCGCCGTAACCGCCTGGCGATAGATCTTGTCCTGGACGTCGCCTGCCGCGAAGACGCCGGGGATGTTGGTTGCCGTGCTGTCGGGCGCGGTGACGAGGTAACCCTCATCATCCATATCGAGCACGCCCTTGAAGATCTCGGTATTGGGGCGATGGCCGATCGCGATGAAGACACCATCCAGGGCGATCTCGCTCACCTCGCCGGTCTTGATATTGCGTATCTTTGCGCCGGTGACCGTAGGTGGCTCGCTTGAGCCCACGACTTCATCGAGCACACTATCCCAGAGGATCTCGACCTTGGGATGGCGGAACAGGCGCTCCTGCAAGATTTTCTCCGAGCGCAGTTCGTTCCGGCGATGGATCAGCGTGACCTTGGTCGCGTGGTTGGTCAGGTAAAGCGCTTCCTCGACCGCGGTGTTACCGCCACCGACCACGGCGACGGTCTTGCCGCGGAAGAAGAACCCGTCGCAGGTGGCGCAGGCGGAGACGCCGAACCCCTTGAAGCGTTCCTCGCTTTCGAGGCCCAACCAGCGGGCTTGGGCTCCGGTCGCGATCACGACGGTTTCGCCAAGATAGTCGTCGCCCGAATCGCCTTTGAAATAAAACGGCCGGCGTGAAAGATCGGCGTCGACGATGGTG
>JABIUG010000331.1 GCA_018700655.1 Rhodospirillaceae bacterium
ACACCGCAACGGATGGTCAGGTTGGACCGGTTCCTGGCCGGTTGAATGTAGCCGCGATAAACGTCGCTGCGTTCGCCACGAATGGTGTTGCGCTGCAGCACGGCCCCACCCTCCTGGTTGGGACCATTCGGGTTGTCTGTGGGCACGTAACCCGCCTGTGCCGCCGCTTCCAGGAATGCAACATTCAGCACCGATGAATTGGGATCGCCCCTGGTGATCGAGATCGGTCCGGCCATGCCCATATGGGGGTCGTTCGTGTCGCTGAAACGCTCAATCCGGCGATAGATCTTCTCGACTTCGGCATAGGACCAGCCGGTGCACCCCGCCGCAGCCCAGCCGTCATAGACCGCCGGGGCGCCGCGGACCCAGTGCATCGCGTTGATTGATGACGATCCGCCCAGGATCTTGCCCATTTTGTAGGGCAGCACCTTGCCACCGGCATGTTCTTCCGGCTCGGCGACATAGTCCCAGTGATACTTGCCAGCCTGATAGAGTCCGACCACGCCAGCCGGGATACGCATCATCAGGCTGCGATGGTCCGGACCGGCTTCAAGCACGAGAACACGCACGGACGGGTCTTCGGTCAGGCGGGCAGCAAGCACACCACCTGCAGTGCCTCCGCCGACGATGACATAGTCGAAACCGGTCTCGCTCATGGCTCTACCCCGCTCACCGGTCCGAAACGATCAGACGCCATCCGGCAGGTTCTTGGCCATGCGTGTTTCATCCGAAGTGATGACCTCGATCACGGCCGGGACGCCCTCGGCATTCTGGGCAAGCCCTCGCTTCAGGGCAGCACTGACGTCGGCGGGATCGGTGATCCGCTCAGCATAGGCGCCAAGTGCCTTGGCCATGTCGGCATAGTCGCCGGAGAGCTCGTGAATGCCGTAAAGATCGGCTGCCGTGGGGTGGTGATCGATATAGCCGCCCATGATCGAGTTCTTCAGGATCACGCTCATCGTGCCGATCCTGTTTCGCACGCCGGTCTCGATATCCATGCCGACCATGCCGATTGCGGCATCGCCCATCAGATTGATGCAATCCCAGTCGGGCCTTGCCAGCTTGGCGCCCTGCATCAGCCCCAGGCCCAGGCCGAGTTGCGTCGTCTTGCCCCAACCCATGTAACCGTGCGGCACGAGAGACTGATAAAATGCCGTCATCTGGTCACGCGGCGATCCGGCATCGTGGGTCACGACGGTTTTGCTGCGATCAACCGTGTTCATGACATCGGCAATCACCCGGTAGGGTGTTACCGGCACTTCATCGGACGCAAGGATCGGGGCCCATTTCTCCATGAAGGTCGCATAGGAGGCCGCAACTGCGCTGGCGACCGAGTCTTCGCCCTTGCGGCCATGTTCACCCAGGCGTGACACCACTTCGGCGACCATAGCCGCGATCGAGGGCTTGGCATCACCGATCACGCCATAATCGACGGGATAATCCTTCGAGACATCGGCTTCACTATTGGTCAACTGGGCGAAGGTGCGTCCCCTGGTCGGGAACGGTGTGATGTAGTCCGAATGCGTGAAGCTGGTGCCCAGGCCAAGGATCAGGTCGGCTCGGTTGAGAAATTCGACGACGGGATCGGGCCGCGAACAGGCAGCACAGCCCAGCGACAGGGGATGGCTCTCCGGAAAGGCGCTCTTGCCGTTGAGCGTCGTCATGACCGGCGTCTGGGTCAGCTCCGCCAGCGCCAGCAACTCATCCCAGGCTTCGCCATAGAGAATGCCCTGCCCCGCCACAATCACGGGCGTCTTGGCAGCCAGCATCATCGCCACGAGTTCACGGGTTTCAGCAGCATCGGCAACGGGTGCCGAACGGCGCTGCGGCCGGTAGTCATCAAGCAGGGTTTCATCGACATCGGCGGTGAAGATATCGGTCGGAACTTCAAGGGCAACCGGTCCGGGGCGGCCACTGCGCAATTGTGCGAAGGCGCTCTGGAGCATCTGGGGGATCCGTTCCCCCCGCACCACGGTCTCGGCTGATTTCGTGATGTTCTGCATGTTGCGCGATGCCGAGAAGTAAGGCGCCGTGCCCTGCGTGTTGGTGTCATAGCCGCCCGGGATATGCAGCACAGGCACGTTGTCGCCGTAGCATTGAGCCACCGCGCCATAGGCGTTCTCGGAGCCCGGCCCGTTCTGAACGGTCGAGCAGGCCAGCTTTCGCCCGCCGGTCATGCGTACGTAACCATCGACAATGTGCAGCGCCTGGCGCTCCTGACGCACGATGATCGGACGGATGCCGACCTTCGCAGCAGAATCGATCAGGTCGCTGTGGGGAAAAGCCGGCAGGACTTCGATACCCTCTTTCTTGAGGATGTGAGCAATCAGATCAGCGCCGTTCATGGTCCCGGTTTCCTTCACGAGCTAGCCGCGATCGACCTGACCGCGGTTGAAGGTTGAAAGACCACGTGCTGCGAAACAAGGAAATTAGTTGGTGGGACCTCGTCTAGGCGCCGGAAAAGCCGATTGCCCACGCTGCCGCGGCCGGCCGGAAGGCTGGTCTGACGTGGGGCAAGCCTACTGTGCGCGGGCTGAAGAAGATCGAACGCGCAACAGCAGCCATGGCCGGGGTTCCCAGCATGGCTTCGATCGCCCAGTCGGGAGCGCCGATATCCATGGCGCGGCGCATCAGGCTCTTGATCGCATAGCCGGGTATCTCGCCAGCCAGCACGGCGCTTGGCTCTGCTCCCCGATCCTGCAGGTAATCGCTAACGACCTGTGCCGCACGTCTGCCGTAGCGGAAGGCATTGTGGATGCCGCCACCGGTCAGGGGTGAGACGAGCCCTGCCGCATCACCAATCAGCAAAACGCGATCGGTCGCGAAAGGACGAACTGGGCCGCCGACAGGAATCAGGCCACCGCGACGTTCCTCTAGGTTGTCGCCGATGGGCCCGCAGATATGCTCGAGCTGGCGCATCACTGGCGCGACATCGGGACGTTTCTCCGATCTGCTGGCGATACCGATCTGGGTACACCCAACACCGGGCACCGCCCAGCCGATATATCCCGGAGCCTGATTACGTCCGAAGAAACAATGGAGACGCCCTGAATCCAAACCGGCCACGCTGGGGACATGAACCTCGCTGCCGGTCAGGACACGGGTGTTGAGCCCAATCCCGAAACATCGTGCTACCTGCGAACGTGCGCCATCGGCGCCGATCAGGTAACGGGTGGTGATATCGATCCCGCGAAGACGCAACCCATCAGATTTGTAGCAGGCCCCCTGCCAGCGTGTGCCATAGAGCAGGCGTGCGCCTGCCATGGCGTCATCGACGGCGAGCAGCGCAGCAACGCCGCAGTATCGGTTGCGAGGAAATAGTAGCCGTCGGAGCCGAGATCGCGATGACGCCCGGACGGCGCATAGATCCTCACGCCCCGAACCTTTCGCGACACGCCGGAGGGTAGATCCAGAACGTCGGCAGCCTGCTTGACCGGAATGCCGGTCGTGCGGACCTGGGCACCGGGATCGCGTTTGCGGTCAATCACTGCGACACGAAGGCCACGCATGGCCACCGTCCGCGCACAGACCAGGCCGGCAAAACTGCCATCCACAATGACGAGATCAAAATCAGGCGTCATCAGCACCTCCCCTGTTGACGGCAGGAAAGTTGAACCGCATCCATGGCGGAATTAGGGCTCTTGAGATCCAGCGGCGTTGCCTTCGTCGACGCGAACCTTTAAGCGAACGAACCCATGATCACGACTGACACCACCCGATGCTGACACTTGGCATTCATCCCGGCTATCACGATGCCTCGGCCTGCCTGTTCGACGGCTACAAGCTGGTCGCTGCGGTGTCGCGTGAGCGTCTGACCCGAAGCAAGGGCGACGGCCGCGGTGATGTTCCCGAGGATTGTGTTGACGAGGTTCTGGCCATTGCCGGCGCCAGCCGACGGAAAATAATGTCCTTGTCTTTACCCGCACATCTGGTCACATTGCCGCCATCAGATTTTCGAAGATCTGGCGTAGCCTGCCCTGTCAAAATGACAATCGGCATCAATACACCAAGCTATTCGGGAAATTGAAATCGGCTCACGCGTCG
>JABIUG010000332.1 GCA_018700655.1 Rhodospirillaceae bacterium
AGAGTCTCGGCAACGTCGCGCCCGCCGACACCTACTTCGGGCGTCACACAGCGATTATCAAAAGGAGGGAAAAGATCAAAAAACTGACCATCCAAAGCCGCCGCTTGAACCATCAACAACAAGCGGCTTAACATCAAATCCAGATGAGCCAGATACTCAATTAGAAAACAAACTCACGCGTCCCAAATGTTTTGACGACGGACAGTCGGCACTGTCCAGATGCAGCCTTGATGGCTGCTTGCCAGCACCGCCGGCGGGTTGCACTGTTATCTGACAACTCCAGCCCGTGAACCCTGCTTCAGGAGAGGCGCCATGACGGACGCACCCGTGATTTCCGCAGACAGCCATGTTCAGGAACCCCCGGAGCTTTACACCGAGTGGGTTGATGCCAGGTACCGTGACCGTGCGCCGCACATGGAAGAACGCGATGGTGCGACCTATTTCATCGTCGACGGCAAGAAGCCGCGGCGCATGGACCTGGCGGCCGAACGCGCCGACGAAGACGATCAGAACCGGGAGTTCCGGGATGATCCCAGCGGCGGGCGCGATATTGATCGGCGGCTGGCCGATCAGGCGCGCGACGGCGTTTCCGCCGAGGTGATTTATCCCAACAGCTCACTTTTCCTCTACATGTCGAGTGACGCCGGCTATCAGTTCGCCGTGGCACGCGCCTACAACGACTGGGGCATCGAACTGTTCGGCTCCAACAAGGATCGTTTTGTTCCTGTCGCGATCGTGCCGGTGATCGATCTCCAACAATCGGTCAAGGAGGTCGAACGGGTCGCCAAGGCCGGTTACCGCAGCATCAAGATACCGCTCACCGTGGATAGCCGGCCTTACAATCTTCCCGAATACGAGCGGCTATGGGCGGCCTGCGCCGACCACGATATCGTCGTCTCGCTCCATGCCTTCACCGAGAGCGAGGATCACTATCCCGAAGACTGGGGCGAGGAAGAGGGCCATGGCGGCGCCCTGTCCCACATGGCGATGAGCATGGCGCGCGGCCAGAGCCCGGTTGCACTGCTGATTTCCTCAGGCGCGCTGCAACGCCATCCAAACCTGAAGTTTGTCGTGGTCGAATGCGGTGCCGGATGGCTCGCCTGGCTGCTCTATGTCATGGACGAGCAGGTCGAGAAAAAACACATGTGGATCCGCCCGTCGCTGGAGATGAAACCCAGCGAGTTCTTCCGCCGCCAGGGTGGCGTCACCTTCAGCGACGATCCCATTGCACTGCGCCTGCTCGACTACACCAGTTCAGATGTCCTGCTCTGGGGCAGCGACTATCCCCACGACGAAGGCACGTTCCCACACAGCCAGGATGTGATCGAGCGGACCTTTGCCGGCATCTCGGCAGAGGACAAACGCAAGATCGTCTATGACAACGCCAAGCGCATCTATGGCTTTGAGTGAGACCGGCATGCTTCTGATCACCGCCGCGACGGGCAAGATCGGTTCCATCGTTGTCGAGCAGCTTTCGGCGCGTGGCATTGCCGCACGAGCCCTGATCCGAAACCCCGGGCAGGCGCGGGACCTGCCTGGCATCGACTGGATGATCGGCGATTTCGAAGATGGGGCCAGCATGGCTGCTGCACTCGATGGCGTCGACGTCATGTACCTTGCCTGTGGTGAATCCCAACGCAAGGTGGAACTGGAAAAGCAGGCGATCGATGCGGCTTCAAGCGCTCGTGTCACGCGTGTCGTCAAGGTCTCGGCTTCGGACGCCCATGACGACAATGCGTCTGATTTTCGACGTGGCAACGGCATGATCGAACGTTATCTCCGCGATTCCGGCCTGGCGTGGACGATCCTGCGCCCGACCATGTTTAACCAGTCACTCGATCTGCTTGCGATTGCACAGAAGGGCGAACTGCTTTCGCCCCAGGGGGATGCCACGACGCCGTTCATCGACGTTCGTGACATCGCCGATGTCGCCGTCGCTGTCCTGACCGCAGAAAACCATCATGACCGGATCTATGATCTGACCGGTCCCGATGCGCTGACCCAGGATGCACTGGCCGTTGTGGTTTCAGAGGTCTGCGGCAAACCCGTGACCTGCCGTCACGTCACGGATGCCGAATCCTATAGGGGCCTGCTTGAAGCCGGTGTGGATGAAGGCATGGCCCGTTCCATGATCGCGCACTGGCAGTCCTATCGCGCCCGCCCGGCCGCGCTGATTTCAGGCTGGACCGAAATCCTGACCAGCCATCCGCCACGTACCTTGCGTGCGTATCTCGAGGAGTGTGTCGCGGCGTCTGGAATCGGTTAAGCTCCCCGAAAGACAAGCCAATCGGAGGACGCCGTGCACCGCATTCCATTGATCATGGCCGTGATCAGCGACATCGCAGGACAGGTCAGAGGCAAGGGTTTCCCTGCGACCGAGCGCGATGAACGCCTCGAGAAGGGCGTCGGCTACACCTTTACCAACCACATGATCAACTGCTGGGGCCAGATTCCGGCAACTCCATGGGGCCCGCTGGGTGACATGGTGCTGATGCCCGACCCCGCGACCGAGGTTGAAGTTGATTTCGGCGACGGCTCGGTCGTCGAGCGTTTCATGCTGGGCAGTCTCTATCACATGGACGGCACGCCCTGGGATTGTTGCCTGCGCAACTATCTGCGCAGTGCGGTCATGGAACTCGAACGCGAGACCGGGCTGATGTTGATCGCGGCCTTCGAGCACGAGTTCAACAGCACCGGGATGCGCGACCGCACAGGCGATTCCTACAGTCTGGACAAGATACGGCTGGCCGGTGAGTTCCCGGAAGCCTATCTCTATGCCCTGCGGGCAGCCGAGGCCGAACCCGAGACTTTCCTTCCGGAATTCGGTGCCAACCAGTTCGAAATAACGGTCAAGCCGGGCCGCGGTGTTGCAGCGGCCGATCGTGCCATTGTCGTGCGCGAACTGGCACGGGCCGCGGCCGAACGTCTGGGCCATCGCGTGAGTTTTTCGCCCAAGGTCGATCCGAACAATGCAGGCAACGGCGTTCACATCCACATGAGTTTCCGTGACCGCCAGCGCCAGCCGGTCGCCTATGATCCCGATATGCCCCATGGCGTTTCTGCACTGATGGGAAGTTTCGTTGCCGGAATCCTGCGCCGGCTGCCGTCGATCATTGCGGTGACGGCACCGTCGGCGGCTTCTTATCAGCGCCTGAACCCGCATTCCTGGAGTTCGACCTACAACAACCTGGGTCACCGCGACCGCGAGGCGGCGGTGCGGATCTGTCCGGTTTCGGATGCGCCGGGTGCGAATGTCGCGGCAGCCTTCAATGTCGAGTTTCGCGCCGGAGACGCGGCAGCCAGCCCCTATCTGCAACTGGGTATTCTGGTCCGTGCCGGCCTTGAGGGAATTCGCGACAAGCTGCCCTTGCCCGAAACGACATCGTCGGACCCCGACGCCATGACCGACGCCGAGCGTGCGGCCAAGGGTGTGGTCCGGCTGCCGACCTCGCTGAGTGATGCGCTTGATGCACTCGAGGCCGCTGAAGGTATCCGCGACCTGATACCTGGCGAGTTGTTTGATGCCTATGTCATGCACAAGCGCGGTGAGCTTGCAGCGATCGACGGGCTAGACGACGCAGAAATCTGCCGCAGGTATGCGGAAGTCTATTAGTCGCAACGGGACCAAACAGTCCCGGGAAGATGAGATCATGAAGCCGACGCGCTTTCGCTGGACTGTCATCGCGATGCTGTTCTTGATCATGATGGTCAACTACATCGACCGTTCGGCGATCTCGTTTGCGATGCCGTCGATCCAGCAGGAACTCGGACTGAACGAAACCCATGTCGGCCTCATCCTTGGCGCCTTCGGCCTGGGTTACGCCGTCGCAACCTTCCTGGGCGGTATCGCCGTCGACCGTTTCGGCGTGCGGATCGTGCTGATGGTCTCAATCGCGCTTTGGGCGCTGTCGATCGGCGTCACGGGGTTCGCGGCCGGGTTTGTCATGCTCTACATCGCGCGCATGGTGCTGGGTGTGGCGGAGGGCCCGAGTTTTCCGGCCATGGGCGGGGCCGTCGCGGCCTGGCTGCCCCAACAGGAACGGGTCCGGGCGCTTTCCGCCGCGTTGATAGCGGTACCGCTGGCGCTGGCGATCGGCGCGCCAGTGACGAGCGAGCTGATCGGCACCCTGGGCTGGCGCGGCACGTTCGTGGTGCTTGCGGTGCTATCCCTGCTGTGGCTTCCGGCCTGGTGGCTTCTGTTCCGCGACAGCCCGGCCGAGCAGCCCCGCGTCAATCAGGCCGAGCGCGAGTTGATCGAATCAGGCCGGGGTGCGCCGCCCGCGAGCCACAGGTGGCCCCACGCCGCCGACTGGCGGATGCTGCTCAGCAACCGCACGCTGCTGGCCAACTACTGGGCCTTTTTCGTGTTCGGTTATTTTCTGTTTTTCTTCATGATATGGATGCCGAGCTACCTGAAGCAAGTCTACCAGCTCGACCTCGCGCAGATTGGCTTGTTCTCGATCCTGCCGTGGCTGGCGGCTGCGCTGGGCATGTGGCTGGTCGGCCGCTTCAGCGACGGCCTGCACAGACGCGGCGGCACGCTGCGGGCCTCGCGCTCGATGCCGATCATCGTGACACAACTCATCGCAGTGCTTGCCGTCGCGCCTCTGGCGTTCACCAGCGATCTCGGCATCGCGATCGGCTGCATCACGCTGGCGGTGGGCGCGAGCATGGCGGCGAACGCGTCCTATTTTGCTGTCGATGTCGCGCCGACGCGCTCGGCGACCGCGCTCGGCGTCATGGATGCAGCCTTTGCGATTGCGGGCTTCGCCGCGCCGACCCTTACGGGCTGGGCCCTGGGGCTGCGCCACTCCTATCAGGATACGTTTCTGCTGATGGCGCTGCTCGCCCTGTCGTCGGTCATCGTGATGCTGCTGTTTCACCGGCCCGACCGGGACAGAGAGATCGCGCCGGAATGACGACCGAGCCGTTCTGGAAGCATAAATCCCTGGAGGAAATGACCCGCAAGGAGTGGGAATCGCTGTGTGACGGCTGCGGCAAGTGCTGTCTGGTCAAGCTTGAAGACGAAGACACCGGTGCGATCGAAGCGACCGATGTCGCCTGCCGTCTGCTCGACCTGGGGACCTGTCGCTGTATCGACTATGGCCACCGCAAACGGCGCGTGCCCGACTGCGTCAAGCTGACACCCGGCAATATCGAAGAGCTCGCCTGGATGCCGGGAACCTGTGCCTATCGTCTGGTCTCCGAAGGCAAGGACCTGTTTGCCTGGCATCCGCTCGTTTCGGGTGACCCCGACAGCGTGCACCGGGCCGGCGTTTCATTGCGCGGCAAGGTCGTTTCGGAACGCAATGTGAGCGATGAGGAGCTTCTCGATCACGTTGTCGACTGAGAACTGTAAGACGAGCCTTTTTCAGGCAATCCGGTACATCGGGTTCGGCAGAAGAATATCCCGCTCCGCATACCCGCCTGTGAGATCGCTCGGCTGATCTCCGACATTCAGAATGATGGTATAGCCGGCATCCTCGATCGCCTGTCGCTGGGGTGTCTTGTACTCGGCGGCTGAAGCGACATGCATCGCGTCGGGTTTCAGGATCACCGCCTGCCATGTGTCAAAGCCGGCTTGCCTGAGGTTGATCAAGGTTGCCTCCCGGGTCGCTTCGCGACGCGAGGAGAGGAGAGGAGAGGAAA
>JABIUG010000333.1 GCA_018700655.1 Rhodospirillaceae bacterium
ATGGCGATCTGACGGTTCGTGACGATCCGGATCAGTTCCCACAAGCCATAGGTCAACACAATGATCAGGAAGATATCGATGACCGAACGGGCAAACTGGGCGCCAATGCCTTCTTCAGCCAGTGTAACAATGTCGAAACCCCAAAGGTGCAGCAGGAAAAACACCCCAAACGTCAAGACCACCACACGACAGACGCGCGAGAGACCGATGCGTGTCTGCTCATCGGCCGCCTGGATAGCGGGGTCCTTGTCGGGCCGATCCGATATCAGGCCCCGGGCAAGGGCGCGCACCGACTGATCGATCAACGGCAAGCCAATCAGGATGCTGAGCGTCAGGGCCATGGCCGTCAGGAGGCTGCGATCCACGGTGCCTGTCGATGCGATCAGAACGCTGACCAAGAGGTGGAGCACAAGCAGACCGATCGAAATCTGCGGCCACCATTTGGAGAACCACCGGTCAACCCTGTGGGCCTGATCGATGTGCCCCATGAGAATCGTCCGGATTTCATTCCGATTAATCCAGATCGCGGCGGCAATCGCGATGTGGAAGGCAAGGTTGACCCAAAAGCCGAACCTGACCTCGCCATAGGGGACACCCATATGGTTCATCCAGACGACGAAACCAAAGCCGAAGTTGAACACTGCGGCGACGATCACGGCAAAGCGGATAAGGGAGTGGGCCATTTTATCATCAGCCGTACAAAGACGCAGTTCCGGTTTCCTGGGCGACAGCATGAAGATGGCGACTGCGGCCGCCATCCATGTCCAGATGCACGCGGTGATGAACCGGCGCAGGGTCTCCTGATCGGCTGCAGCGCTCTCGTTCCAAATCAGATTGATTCCGAGCGCGACCACGGCAAAGGCCAGGATCGAAAGGACCTGCGAGGCCAGTTGCAACGACACAACGCCAAGCTTCGACCAGAACGGTGAGACCCAACCTTCCCGGGCCGGGCGTTGCCAGTCCTTCGTCGCTCGCCTGACGAGTATTCCTGCAGCAAGCCCAAGGGCCATACTGACAATCAGAGCTAGAAACAGGACACCATAACCCCGGTCGCCCCGTTCGGTGGCGAAGTTGCTCATGGCTTTGGAGATGCTGGAAGGAATATTGGGCGCAACCTCGATCGTCGTGACCACAAATGCGCCCAGAGACATCGCATAATCCTCGGCGATGTCATCGAGATCGCGCTGGTCCAGCGCTGCCAGTTCCCTGGCCCGGCGATCAGCCTCTTCGCTGAGGCGTTGCAGCAGAATTTCGCGGACTTTCTGGTCATCGATCTGCGACAGCAAGTCGCGGATCGCTTCCTGGGTCAGCGGGTCGGGCAGAACGATGACGGTCTCGGATTCTTCACCTTCGACCATCTCGAGAGTTTGGGCGTGGGCGGATGTGTCCGCGACCAGCAAAAGCATGGCCGAGATCGATGGTGCCCGTGTCGAAGCCGCCCAGAAACGTCTGCCTTATCTCGTCGATATCCACGACCTGCGGCGCCGGTTACCCGGCGGAACCTGAAGGGGGAGTGTCAGCCGACGTAACGCAACAGGACGTCGAGGCTGCGTTCGCGCGCCTGGCGGGCCGATGCTTCATCCCAGGAACCGCGCTGATCGCAGGCAAAGCCGTCGACCAAAGCGCGAATGTGGCTGTTGACCCCGAAAATCTCCTGCAACACGACCAGCCCACCGCGCGGATTGTCCGGTGTGGACCGGTATGCCGAGAGGTGGTGACCGTCAGCGGCGGCAAGTTCGATCGTGGTTGTCATGGTGACCTCCCGCAGATCAGACGTTGAAGCGGAACAGGAAGACGTCGCCATCCTTGACCCGATACTCGCGGCCTTCCTGGCGCATGCGTCCGGCCTGCTTGGCGCCCTGTTCACCCTTGTGATCGACATAGTCGTCAAAACCGATGGTTTCGGCGCAGATGAAACCGCGCTCGAAATCGGTGTGGATTTCACCGGCTGCATTCGGTGCGGTCGATCCCTCGGTCACGGTCCAGGCTCTGGCTTCCTTTGGTCCGGCGGTGAAAAAGGTGATCAGGCCGAGCAGACGATAGGCCGCGCGGATCACGCGGTTGAGCCCGGCTTCGGTCAGTCCCAAGTCTTCGAGAAAGACCTGTTTTTCGTCCACTTCCTCGATTTCGGCCAGCTCCGCCTCGATTCGCGCGGAGACAACCACCGCCTGGGCGCCTTCCGCAGCGGCATGCTGGGCGACCCGCTCGGTCAATGCATTGCCTTCGGCGGCATCATCCTCATCGACATTGCAGACATAAAGCACCGGCTTGGAGGTCAGGAGCTGGAGCATGTTGAAACGTTTGGCTTCGTCGTCGGAGACATCGATGCTGCGCGCTGGCCTGCCTTCCTGGAGTGCAGCCAGGGCACGTTCCATGATCGGCAAATCGGCCTTGGCCTCGCGATCGCCGCCCGTGGCTTTCTTTGCGGCGGCATCGACCCGCTTCTCGAGGCTTTCCATATCGGCCAGCATGAGTTCGGTATCGATCGTCTCGATATCGCGCAGCGGATCGATCGTGCCGTCGACATGGCTGATATCGCCGCCCTCGAAACAACGCACCAGATGGAGCACGGCATCGACTTCGCGGATGTTGCCGAGAAACTGGTTGCCCAGGCCCTCACCCTTGCTGGCGCCGCGCACCAGGCCGGCGATGTCGACAAATTCAATGTTGTTCCACACGACCTTGGCCGGAGAAACGATCGAGGATATCGCGTCGAGCCTTGGGTCAGGCACGTTCACCCGGCCGATATTGGGGTCGACCGTGCAGAACGGGAAGTTCCCGACCTGGGCCGCACTGGTCGCGGTCAGTGCATTGAACAGGGTCGATTTGCCGACATTGGGCAGGCCGACAATGCCGCATCTAATTCCCATCGGGGTCGTCCTTTTTCTTGGCTTTCTTCGGTTCGGGCGGTTGGGTCAGAAAGGCAACGCGGGTCTGGAACTTGTCGTCGGCGCCTTCGACCAGGAAGGGTGCCGCATCGGCGATGGCATCGAGCAGTTCGTCGAGCCAGACCTTGTCTGAAGGGCCGAAATTGCCCAGAACATGGCCGATCACGCGTTCCTTGTTCCCGGGATGGCCGACACCGATCCGGATGCGCCGGTAGTCGGGCCCCAGATGGTCGTGGATACTGCGGATGCCGTTGTGACCGGCATGCCCACCGCCGGTCTTGGTGCGAACTTTGCCCGGCACCAGGTCGATCTCGTCATAGAGGACGATGACGTCCTGGGGCTCGAGCTTGAAGAAACGCGCTGCCTCTGCAACGGAACGCCCGGAATTGTTCATATAGGTCAGCGGTTTGAGCAGCAGAACCTTCTGGTTGCCCAGCCGGCCCTCGGCGGCTTCACCCTCGAAGCGGCGCCGCCACGCACCAAAGCCATGGGCCTCGGCAATTCGTTCGACCGCCATGAAGCCGATGTTGTGGCGCTGGCGCGCATACTCCGCACCAGGGTTGCCCAGTCCGACAAGTAGAAACATCGCTCAGTGCGCCGACGCGGCGCGGCGTCAGGACTCCACGTCCTCGCCGCTTTCTTCGCCTTCGCCCTCGCCCTCTGCACCTTCGACCACTTCGCCTTCCATGCCCTCTTCGAGACCTTCGCCTTCTTCAACCTCAGCCTGGACCGTGGGTGCGGCGAGAGTCACGATCGTGAAGTCACGGTCGTCGATCGTCGGTGTGACACCATCAGGCAGCGTCACGGAGCTGATGTGAATGCTGTCGCCGATATCGTGACCGGCAAGGTCGATCTCGATCGATTCGGGAATGGCGTTGGCCGGGCAAAGCAGCTCGACTTCATGGCGCACGATGTTGAGCACGCCGCCGCGCTTGAGACCTTCGCATTCCTCTTCGTTGAGGAAGACGACGGGGATGTTCACCGCGATGGTGGCATCGGCCTTCACCGCGAGGAAATCGACATGCATGATCGAATCGGTAACCGGATGCAGCTGCAGGTCACGGGCGAGCACATCGAGACTCTTGCCGCCGACCTTCAACTTGAAAAGCTGTGCGAAGAAACCCTGCTGATGGGCTTCGCGATCCAGTGCGTCGCGGGCGACCGAGATCATGATGTTGTCGTGATCGGCACCGTAAACGATGCCTGGAACCATGCCGTCGCGCCGCGTGGCACGGGCAGCACCCGTTCCGGATGTCTCGCGCAGTTCAGCCGTAATGGTGGCCTGATCAGCCATGACCTACTACTCCTTAAGGTTGCCGCGGCGTCAGTCGAACAGGCTCGAAACTGAGCTTTCCTCGCTAATCCGGCGGACAGCGTCCGCCATAAGCGAGGCAACCGACAACACGCGGATCTTTTCCGCGACCCGGACAGCTTCCGTCGCCCTGATCGAGTCGGTGATGGAGAGTGAGTCCATCACAGATGCCTCGATACGACCAACAGCCCCGCCCGACAAAACACCGTGGACGATATGGGCATCGACTCGCGTCGCGCCCGCATCCTTCAGTGCCTTGGCCGCATTACACAGGGTGCCGCCGGAGTCGACGATGTCGTCGACCAATATGCAGCGCCGGCCCTCGACATCGCCAATGATGTTCATGACTTCCGAAATGCCAGCGCGTTCGCGGCGCTTATCCACAATCGCAAGGTCCGCGTCAAGCCGCTTGGCAATCTGACGGGCGCGGAAAACGCCGCCCACATCCGGCGACACGATTGTCAGCCCGTCGCCATTAAGATTGTCCTGGATATCCTGCACCATCAGCGGCGCGGCATAGAGGTTATCGACCGGAATATCGAAGAAGCCCTGAATCTGTCCGGCATGGAGATCCAGCGTCAAAACTCGGTTCGCTCCGGCCACTGTGATCAGGTTTGCGACCAACTTTGCCGAAATCGGTGTGCGCGAATCGACTTTCCGATCCTGGCGTGAATAACCGTAGTAGGGCATGACTGCCGTGATGCGCCGCGCCGATGCCCTGCGCAGGGCATCAATCGTGATCAGCAGTTCCATCAGATGATCGTTGGCGGGATAGGATGTCGACTGGATGACAAAGACATCCTCGCCACGGACGTTTTCCTGGACCTCGACGAAAATCTCGAGGTCACTAAATCGTCGGATGCTGGCATTGGCGAGTTCGATTCCCAGAACCGCCGCCATCGCCTCGGCGAGTTGCCGATTGCCGTTGCCTGCTACCAATATCATGTGCTGTCCCGCGCCAGTCTCCGATCGGGCTCTCGGAGCGCGCAACTCATAACAAAGCGGCCATGGAGTGTAAACGGCTGAGGCTGTGGATGAGGCCGATTCAGCCGCAGATTGTTACTCTCGTGAGACCTGTTGGCTGTTATTCGACGGTTGCAGCAGTTCTGCGCCGCCAGGCGCCGAATGCCAGGGGAAGGATCGCCGCGGACATGATCGCGAGCGTGACGGGCAAACCACTTGCTCCCATGGCGTCCATGGCGGCACCGGTGATCAGCGGACCCAGGGCAGCACCGACGTTCCACATCAGCGTGAAGGTGGCCGTCGCCGATGCCAGTGCGGCGCCGCGGAACCGTTCACCCAGCAGTACAAGCGCGATCGCATAGATCGCTGCTGCCAAGCCACCCAACACAAACATATAGACAAGATCGATGCCTGGTTGGGACAGAGCCCATCCCATGACGACAAAAAGCATCGTTGTGAGCAGGACGAGGAAAAACGAGAGCAGAGCGCGGTCCATGCGATCGGCCAGCCAGCCCGCGGCATAGGGCATCACGATCCCGCCGATGTTGAAGACAATCAGGACCTGAACAGCTCGCTCCAGGCTCATGCCGACATCCAGCCCGTAAATCGTGATGGACGAATGCATGCTGACAAAGATTGCGGCAAAGACGGCATTGAGCAGGATCGCAAGCGGCGCCTGCTTGAAGGAGGTTAAGAACCCTCCCAGCCCGACACTGTGCCTGGCAAAATCCAACCGGGGCGAATCGCGCAGCACGAACAACAGCGGCACGGCGGCCACAGTTACGATTGCCGCGAGTGCAGCAAAGGGAAGCCAGCCGTCGAACCCGGCGACTTCGATCACCAGATTGCCCAGAACCGTACCCAGGCCCAAGGCCGCGCTGTAGATCGCCAGTTCCCGCCCGCGGATCTTTTCGTGGGCGATCTCGTTGATCCAGGTCTCGCCCGCGATCCAGAGAATGCTGCCGGTCGCGCCAATCATCAGACGGAAAAACAGCCAGGGCCAGAAACTGGGAAAGAGCATGCACAGAATCACGGCAACCAGCTTGATGGCCGTCATCGCCAGCATGATACGCACCGGTCCCTGGCTGGCGATCAACCGTGGCGCAAACCAGACCACGAGAAACACACCAAAGGCCTGTGCCGAGGCATTCAGCCCGATCATGGCATCGGAAACACCTATCTCGGCCAGACGGGTCGAAAACATGGGAAAGCTGAAACCAAACACCATGGCCATGATCGCCATCGATGCGGTGACGGCAGCCAGAGCACGAATGCGCTTGAAGCCTGTGACGGGCCCAGCGCTCATCGGTGCTGCCTGCGCATCGCCGTGATGGCGGCAACGACCACGAAGAACACGATAATGGTCCAGGGCAGCCCCGACGGGCCGGTCATGTCCATGGCAAAGCCGATGGCAAAGGGGCCGACGACGACGCCGGAATTCCACATGATCTGGAAGACCGTTGTGGCTGCGCCCAGATCGGCATTGCGAAACCGCGCACCCAGCAGTGACAGACCCAGCGTGTAGAGACCCATGATGCCGATGCCAAGGCACACGGCATAGGGCCAGCGCAGCACCGGATCGCGTAAAGCCATGCCCATGATCGCGAAGAGGACGATCAGGATAAGCATGATGATCAGCGCTAGTTTGCGACGGTCCATGCGGTCGGCCAGCCAGCCGATCGGGTAGAGCATCAGGCCACCGGCACTGAGCAGGATGAGCAAGAGGAAAGTGTCATCCAGAGGAATGCCGATATCGGTGCCATAAACCGACATGAACGATGCCAGGGAACCGAAGGATACCGCGACCAGAAGATTGATCAGGAACGGTGTCGGGGCGACGAAGAACAGGCCGATCATGGGTTGCGACTGGGTGCCCGTGAACGGCGGCGCAACCGGAACAGCGGGCACGATCGCCACCATGCAGGCGGCCACCATCGCGGCAATGATCACAAACGGCGTCCAGTCTGCCATCTCGAGATACTGGATCAGGTACATCAGGGCAAAGCCGACCATCGTGCCGACCGCACCCGCGATACCGTAAAGCGAAAGGACGCGGCCACGGCTTTTGTCATCGACAGCCTGGTTGATCCAGGCCTCGCCCGCGATCCACATGACACCGGTCGAGGCACCGAGCAGAAGGCGCAGGACAAGCCAGTACCAAGCATTTTCGTAAAGCGGGCACAGCAGGATGAAAACCAGCGTGGCGGCCAGCATCCACAGCATCAGGACTGCAGGCCCCAGACGCTGCAAGAAGCCCACGAAGAACGGGGCGATGGCCAGCAACGCGATCGCCTGGGCAGCGGCGTTGATCCCGATCACAGTCTCGGACTCGCCCATCGCGTCCAGCCGCGTCGAAAACAGCGGAAGTGTGAGCGCATAGAGTGCAGACGTCACACCCATGGCGGTGATGACGGCGAACAGGCTGCGAAAATTCTCGCCTGAAGTGAGAGCGCGATCTGTCATGAAAGAGGCACCGGAACGTGGTGTTCCCTCTCTAACAGACAGTAATGGCCTGCGATAGCGATCCCGCGCCTGGCGTCAGACCATGAAGCAGGTCGCCAGAAGGCCGAGCATCAACAGCATGATGAAGATGATCAGATAGGGCACGCCATCACCGCACAACCAGATCGAGCGGAGCACGATGCAGCGATTCGCAACCCTGCTGGGTGACCGCCACCGTTCGGCCCAAAGCCATGCCGTGATCGGTTTCGGCGTTGACCAGGATCATGTGCAGAAAAAACACCATGTTGGCTTCGATCACGACCGGGTTGCCGTGGAAGAACATCGGCCAGTCCATCCAGTTGGGTGGGAAGGTCGATCCCATTGAATAACCACAGGCATTCAGACGGTGATCGCGGAAGCCGTGGTCATCCATCACGCGAGCATGGGCATCAAAGACCTCGCCCATCGTTTTGCCGGGCCTGACCGCATCCTCGCAGGCAGCCAGCGCTTCGCGGCAGGCGTCATACATCGCCTGGTGTTCGTCATCGACCTCGCCGATCAGGACGGTATACATCTGGGCGGTGTGGTAGTGGCGATAGGACGAGGCGTATTCCAGCATCAGCTGGTCCTGGGTCTCCAGGTGATGTCGGCCGGTGTGGTAACGCACCAGAAGTGCCGAGGGACCTGATCCCGCGATCCAGTGGGTTGCCGGATAATCGCCGTCGCCCGAGAAGACGGCACCCTGCATGGCAGCCAGAACATCACCCGTGAAGACACCCGCAGCTGCTGTGTCGCGGCCGGCACGGTGTGCCGCATCGCCCAGCTCTGCCGAGTTTTTCATGAAGGCCAGTTCCGGTGGGCTTTTCACCAGGCGCAAGCGGGTCACCAGGTCGGAGGCATCCGAGATCGTGCCGGTGGCGTCGAGCTCGGGTTTGAGTTGCTCCCAATGGGCGGCATTCAAACCATAGGCTTCGAGTTCGACACCTATACGTTTCCCGGTGAGGCCCATCTCACCAACCAGTCTGGCCAGATCGCTGTAGGGATCGGTGGTGTCGCTGTCGACCCAGACCCTCACGTCTTCGATGGTGGACGTGTAGGCGGCCTGGCGCAGGTCGGCGGAACGCGTCAGCAAGGCCATACGCCCATCAGAGCGCAAGACCAGACACTGGAACATGACAAAGCCGGTCGTGTCATAGCCGGTCAGGTAGTACATGCTCTCCTGACGGAACATGAGCAGGCCGTCGATGCCTGCAGCCTCCATGGATTCAAGCGTCTTCTTGACCCTGGCGTCATATTCTTCGCGCGCAAAATGCAGAACCATGGCGGCCTCCTCAACCTGTGCTGACATCCTGCCAAGTCGGCGGCGTTAGCTCCAGTGTTGATGCGTCGTTGTTGTCAGGGCGTCCCGTGGATGGAGAATTGCATCCAGACAAAACCGGCATAGGCGAGGAGGAAAAGCACACCGATCGGTCTGCTCACCCGGCGCAGGGCGACCAAGGCCACAAAGCAGCCGGTTAGCGCCAGCATGGCCAGCATTGCGAGGCTGACATCGGGAGCATCGGTGCGTACCGGCATGACCAGGGCAACGATGCCCAGGGCGCCAAGAAGATTAAAGAGGTTGCTGCCCAGCACGTTGCCGATGGCGACCGATGGGCGGCCACGCAACGCCGCGACGGTCGAAGCCGCGAGCTCCGGCAGGGAAGAACCCACTGCGACGATGGTAAGGCCGATCGTGGCCTCGCTGACATCAAACTTGCGGGCGATCTCGATGGCGCCCTCGACCAGAAGATCGGCACCCAGAACAAGCAGCCCCAGGCCGCCACCGGCATAGAGAACCGCTCGGCCCAGATGGGGCATCGGCTCTGCTTCTTCTTCGTCATCGGGCCAATCGCTGCCGCCGCTGCACCAGGCCATCGCCAGATAAGCGGCAAGGCCTGCCAGCATGACAACGCCATGCCAAAACTCAAGTTCACCAAACCAGGAAAAGCCGACCACGATAACCGTCGCCAGCAAGACGACGATGGCCTCGCGTTGGCCGGCACCAGGCGAAAGGGAAATCGGCATCACAAGCGCTGCAGCACCGACAATCAGAAGGATGTTGGCAATGTTGCTGCCCACGACATTGCCGACTGCGAGGTCGGCATGACCCAGAAGGGCAGATTCGATGCTGACGAGCAGTTCTGGGGCCGAGGTGCCGAAACCGACCAGGACAACACCGACGGCAATTTCCGAGACCCCGACTCGCCTGGCGATCGACACGCTGCCGCGCACCAGGGCTTCGCCGCCGAGAAATAGAAAGACGAAGCCGGAAATTGTCAAAACTAGGGGCATGGCGCTCTTGCGGTGGGCCTGTACAATTCCATCTAACTGGCGTGCGGGCCGGCAAATGTGAAGGGGTAATATCGGATGTTGCGCGAGTTTTTGCGACTGGAGAGTGCGGCAGGCATCATTCTGATGGGCGCAGCGCTCTTGGCACTTGTTATCGACAACTCGCCGATGGCATGGGCCTACGATCTCCTGCTCGACACACCGGTTGTCGTGTCGATCGGAGAATTTTCGATCGCAAAACCTCTGTTGCTCTGGGTGAACGATGGCCTGATGGCCGTCTTTTTCTTCCTGATCGGGCTTGAACTGAAGCGCGAAATGCTAATTGGCGCTCTTTCGACCCGTGATCGGGCTCTGCTTCCCCTGATCGCTGCTGTCGGCGGCATGGTCTTGCCGGCGCTTATATACGTTGCAATCAACGGCGGTGATCCCGAGGCTCTTCGCGGCTGGGCCGTCCCCACGGCGACCGATATCGCCTTTGCGCTCGGCATCCTTGCGATTCTGGGTTCGCGCGTGCCGTTCGCATTGAAAGTGTTTCTTTCGGCGCTCGCGATTGTCGACGATCTGGGCGCCATCGTTGTCATAGCGGTCTTCTACACGGCGGATCTGGGTACCTGGTCCCTGATCATGGCGGCGATCTCGATCTGCGCCCTTGCCGTGCTCAACCTGATGGGTATCACCCGTATCGTTCCCTACCTGTTGGTTGGGCTGGTGCTTTGGACCTTTGTTCTCAAGTCCGGCGTTCATGCGACGCTTGCCGGTGTTGTCCTGGCATTCTTCATTCCTCTCGAGGACCCCCGAAACCCCGACTATTCGCCTTTGCAAGACCTTGAGCACAAGCTCCACCCCTGGGTTGCTTTCATGATCCTGCCGATCTTCGGCTTCGTGAATGCCGGCGTGGACCTGAGTGGCATCACCGGCGATGTCCTGTGGTCGGGTATTCCCCTGGGTGTCATGCTGGGTCTCTTTATCGGCAAGCAGATCGGTGTTTTCGGATTTTCATGGGTGGCAGTGAAGCTGGACTGGGTGACCCTTAGCGATGATGTCAGTTTGGCGATGATCTATGGCGTCAGTTTGCTCACGGGTGTTGGCTTCACCATGAGTCTGTTTATCGGGGGTTTGGCGTTTGCTGATCCCGATCAGATCGCGATGGTCAAGATCGGCGTGCTGGCAGGATCGCTGCTGTCAGGCGTGGCCGGTTATCTCGTCCTGCGCATGGCCCTCAATCGTCGGCCTCTACCAGCCTGATCGCGGAGATCTGGCGGCCATAGTCTGCTTCACCCAGCAGCACGCTGCGCCGATAGCTGAAATACTGCGCGGCATCGGCGCAGGTGTCCTGGCCGGTCCATGCGCGTTGCTCGATGCCTGCCTTGTGCAGGCGTGATAGGCCGTAGCCCGGTAGATCGAACCGGTGGTGGTCTTTGCGTTGTGAGGGCACAAAGAAGCGAGCGTTCCCGGCATCGCTTTCGACGAATCTCTCCAGAAACTCGGGGCCGACCTCATAGGACGGCTGGGCGATGCAGGGCCCGATCACCGCGGTGATGCGCGCACGGTCGGCACCAAGCTGTTCCATGGCGTCAACCGTGGCCTCCAGGACGCCGCGAAAGGCTCCGCCCCATCCGGCATGGGCAGCGCCCACGATGCCGGCTTTTTGATCGGCGAACAGTACCGGGGCGCAATCGGCGCTCATGACGCCCAGGGCGAGTCCCGGTCGGTCCGTCACCATGGCATCGGCCCGTTGCTCGTGCGTGTCGGCCGGCTGGCGCACCGTGATCACGGTGGCGCTGTGAATCTGGTAAAGTGTCAGGAGGTGTTGTGGCGTGACATCAAGGCTTTTGGCGACTGTGTTCCGGTTTTCCAGCACGTGTTCGCGAAGGTCATCGGATCCCAGGCCGATATTCAGTGAAGCGTAGAGACCATCGCTGACGCCATCGGTGCGGGTGAAAAAACCGTGCCGTACCCCGTCGCATGCTGCCAATTCTGGTGCCGTTATCATGGCGTCTGCTCTCCAAAGCCCTCCGGCGTGGGACCAGAGGCCAGAGTGAGTCCTATCACCTTGAAATCGTTGCCCATACCCCGGGCCGAAACAAGGCGCTCCAATGCCGCCATGATTGTCTTGATTTGCTCAGGACTGGCAGATCGGCAGAGCTGTTCGGCCCGATGGTCGATTCCGAGTGATCTGAGGAATGTGCCTTGAGCTACCGGGCCGTGCACCCGGACCCCCTTATCCCCGGCAACACGTGCGAGATCAGTGAAATCAACGGCTGAAGCCAGGTCCGACTCGCCGGGTTCTTCGAAACGGTCGGCGTACCGATGGGACCGGACAGCCTGGAAGGTATCGGCCAGGGGTAGTTTTGGATCGTCGAAGTCGATGATCAGGGCGCAGCCGCCGTCACGGGCGACACGTCTGGAGAGGCTCGCCATGACATCGCGCCGGATCGGAGCATGTTCGGCAACACGTCCGGTGGCGGCCTCGGGAAGTCCATCGATCAGGCCTGCCGGCGCAACTTTGGGGCTGATTGCGGCGGCCAGCTTGTCATTTGTCACCGTTACCAGGCGTTCGCGCCAGCCCTGCGGCGTTGCAACGAACTGACGGATCGGCAGGGCGTCGAAGAACTCATTGGCAAGGATGAAGCAGGGCGTGCCCTCTGGCAGACCCTCGGCATCATCGTGCCAGGTCACCTTGCGGCCCCCCAGCGTCTCGCGCTGCTTTGCGCGCAGGGTGGGGCTTGCCTCGACGAGGTGGAGGTCAAACGGCGCGGGCTTTTGTGTCGCGCCTTCGATGGCGCGCAGGGCATCGGCGAGCAGTGTACCCCGGCCGGGGCCAAGTTCGGCCAGGACGGCCGGTTGCGGCTGACCGGCGGCGGCCCATTGCGACCAGCACCAGAGCCCCAGCAACTCGCCGAACATCTGGCTGATCTCCGGGGCCGTGATGAAATCGCCGGTCGAACCGAAGGGCTCGCGGGTGGTGTAATAGCCGTGCCGGGGATCGAGCAGGCATGCCGTCATGTAGGCTTCGATCGTGATCGGGCCGTCGCGCGCGATGCGTTCGGCCAGATGAGCGGCGAGCGGGTTCACGCCTTCTTTGTCTTGCTGCCACGACCCCTGGTGGCAAGAGGTTTGGACCAGTAGAGCAGGCCCGCACCGATCAGAATCATGGGAATACAGAGGATCTGACCCATGGTGATGCCGCTCAGAATGTAACCAAGATGTGCGTCGGGTTCGCGGAACAGCTCGACAAAACCACGCGACAACCCGTAGCCGATCAGGAAGATGCCCGAGGTCGCGCCGGGCCGCTGTTTCAGCGGTGTTTTTGCCCAGACGAACCAGAGCACGGCAAATAGGACGGCACCTTCCAGTCCTGCTTCATAGAGCTGGCTGGGGTGGCGTCCCACGGTGGGGTCGCGCGGGAACAGTACCGCCCAGGAGACATCGGTCGCCCGGCCGAAGAGCTCGCCATTGATGAAGTTCGCAACGCGCCCGAAAAACAGGCCGATCGGCGCAACGCAGGCAATGATGTCGCCCATCGCCAGTACCGGCAACTTGTGTTTGCGCGCGAACAGATAGATGGCCAGTGCGACGCCCAGCATCCCGCCATGGAACGACATGCCGCCTTGCCAGACATAGACGATCTCGACCGGGTTATGGATGAAATAGCCGAACTTGTAGAACAGGACATAACCAAGGCGTCCGCCGAACACGATCCCGAGCGTGGCCCAGACCAGGAAATCGTCGAGCATCTTGCGGTTGATACCGGCCGGTGAGGAATCGGCCAGACGCAGGGCCCAGCGCCAGCCCAGCAGGATGCCGGTGATATAGGCCAGAGCGTACCAGCGTATGGCAAACGGGCCGATTTCGACCAGGATCGGATCGATGGTGGGAAAGACGAAGGCGAACATGCAATCTGGTCCTGTCAGGTGCGGGCGGACCCTAAGGCGCGCCCGGCTCTGCGTCCACCGTTGCGCTGGGCGGTATGCATCGCCATATGAGTGTCCACGAGGTGGGCATTTTTCCCACTACAGGAGATTTTGTGATGCAGACCGACAATCGTTTCTTCGATGACATGGCCAAGATGATGTCGGGCGCCATGAGCGCGGCCGGCGGCATGAAAGAGGAAATGGAGGCACGTATGCGCCAGCAGATGGAAGCGTTCTTCACGCGGATGGATTTTGTCCGACGCGAGGAATTTGAGGTCGTTCGCGACATGGCCGCCCTGGCGCGCCAGGAAAATGAGCGGATGGCCGAGCGGATCGCCGAGCTGGAAGGAAAACTTGCCGGAGCGGCTCTGAAGAAGGCTGCGGCTCCGAAGAAGGCTGCGGCCCCCAAGAAAGCCGCCGCCCCCAAGAAAGCTGCGGCGCCCAGGAATGAGACTGCAAAGAAGGCCGCCGCTGGTGCGGCCAAGCCGAAAACCGCCAAGAAGAAATCCAACACAGCCAAATCATAATGTGAGTTTGGGGACAGCGCCCCCCGCCACCTTGCAAGCTCGTGATGGCTTTGGCAGGGTGCGGGGGTGTTGACAGTCCCTTGTCATGCACGCGGTGGCAGCCGCGCCCTCGCTTTGCTTTGGGGAGTCTCCCCTTGATCGACCTCCAGGAACACGAAGACGCGCCGGACCAGCATCCGCTCGATCCGATTCAACGGTTTATTGTCTACAACGGCTGGAACCACGAGCGCGTCAACGACAACGAACTCACCGTCGAGATCGAAGGTCGCTGGTGCGCCTATCGCATCTGGTTCGGTTGGGAGGGGGAACTGCAATCGGTCATGATGTCGTGTGCCTTTGACATGCGCGTGCCCGACCAGCAGCTGACCGCGGTGCATTCGCTGCTGGCTTATGTCAACGAACGCCTCTGGGTCGGCCATTTCGACGTTTTTACCGAAGAAGCGGTCCCGACCTACCGTCACGCCCTGCTTCTGGGCGGCCAGGATTTCCCGCATGACGAGCAGCTCGCCGACCTGCTCGACATCACGATTTCCGAGTGCGAGCGTTTTTATCCCGCCTTTCAGTATGTGATCTGGGGCGGAAAGACGCCCGAGGAGGCCGTCAAGGCCGCGATCATCGATCCCGTCGGAGAGGCCTGAGCGATGGCACAGAGCAGTCCGATCCTACTGGTGGGTTGCGGCAAGATGGGTGGTGCGATGCTGGCCGGCTGGCTGGGTCGTGGCATGAACGCGGCTGACATTGTTGCCGTCGAGCCATCCCGGGAACTGGCCGACGTGCTGCGCGAGCAA
>JABIUG010000334.1 GCA_018700655.1 Rhodospirillaceae bacterium
AAGGGTGCTGTTGATCGAGAGCTGAGGCCTGGAAATCCGGCCCAGATCTGCTTCCAGCACCCACTGCCTTCCGCCATGCAGAAATTCACCCTGGGCTTCGAACGGGCCGTCTGCGCCCAAGGCATCGATCCACAAATCGACCTGATCGAAGGTCCGTCGATCGTCACCGTCTCGCCATTCAATTCTTGCGTCCTGCACATCGATCAGTTCGATGCTGACGGCCGGCGCCGCGCCTGAACCTGGTTCGGAGGTTGCAACCGGCTCGAATTGCCAGCTCGCGAGGCCATCGGCCTGGGTCTCCAGCACGATCACCGGTTCAATAAGACGAATGCGCTCGACCACGACTTCCAGCGATGCAAGAGGCGCCAGAGAGATCGCTGCCAGAACCTCGGGAAGTTCCAGGAACGGCAAGCCCGAAGCGCCTGGAGCACCCGCAATTGTGATGTCGTCGATGGCGATCGCAAGAGTCGGAATGAAGGTCACGCGGACGTCGCCGATGATCGTGACATCGCGGCCAGTGATGGCTTCGACCTCTGCCTCGATCTCTGGCTTGTACTGGTTGAAGTCGAGCGTGAGCAGGACAGTAACCGCCCCTGCCAGGGTAACGACGATCAAACCCAGCAGGATCAGAATGAATTTTCGCACCACTTGCCTCCGCAACCGGATCGCGGCGACTGCCCCCGCTCCTTGTCGTCGCCGCACCTTGCGTTAATCTAGTGACGTTCTCGCGCACGCGAAAACACCGTTTCAGGTGCAGATTGCACCTCAGCGGGTCAAACTCAACGTTGCACGCAAGAAAACAGCCATGGCCGACGTCATTGATCTCAATGAATACCGCAGACAGCATGCAGATGATGACGATTCCAAGGCAGCACGACGACGCCGAACACCCGGTGGACGCGGTTTTGGCGACATGGGTCACCATTTATCCACCGCCGTACCGGGCCCGCCCGATGATGGGCCAACCGACGACGAACCGCCCGAAGCAGGCTGAAAAGCACTTGCCGTTACGGAATCTCCCGGCCCGGAATCACGCAGGCCCCACCCAGAGGCAGCATGGCGACAACAACTGACCGGCTGATTCGCCTGGTGCGCAACGAGCAGACCACGCTTGCCCTTCTCTCCGTTCTGGTCGGTCTGGGCGCGGCGATCGGCTGTGTCGCTTTTCGTTACCTGATCGCAGGCACTCAATTGGTCACCTGGGGCGCGGCCACCGAACGCCTGGCCAGCCACGTGGCTGACATGCCGTGGTGGCTCATCCTCCTGATTCCAACCGCCGGCGGCTTCGTTGTCGGCCTGCTGCGCCGCTATGTCGCAGCCGACCAGCGCTTTCACGGCGTGGCTGACGTGGTCGAGGCAACCGCCCTGCGGGGCGGTAGAATCACACTGCGTGACGGCCTGGTCGGTGCCGCCGGTGCCGCGCTGAGCCTGGGCGTCGGGGGATCAGCAGGTCGCGAAGGCCCGGTTGTCCATCTTGGCGCCATGATGGCCTCGTTCCTTTCCCGGAAATTCGGCCTGCGCCGCAGCGCCATGCTGACCTTGCTTGGTTGCGGCGTTGCATCGGCCGTGGCGACGTCCTTCAACGCACCGATCGCGGGGGTCTTCTTCGCCCTGGAAGTCGTTGTCGGCCACTACGGGCTCACCGCGTTCGCGCCGGTCGTTCTGGCATCTGTCGTGGGCACCATCGTCACACGCATTCATTACGGCGATTTTCCCGCCTTCATCATGACCGAACACGTCATCGTCTCCTATTGGGAGATTCCGGCCTTTGCCCTGCTCGGCGTGCTCTCGGCCGTTGCGGCATGGATTTTCATGCGCAGCATCTTTGTCGTTCAGGACGCTGTCGCGGACTGGCGCATCCCGGTGATTGTGGCCCCTGCAACAGGAGGCCTCGTGGTCGGGTTGATCGCAATCTTCCTGCCCGAAATTCTGGGCGTCGGCTACGAAGCCACGGATCTGGCGCTGCACGGCTCCCTGGCGTTCAGTATCCTGCTCGCACTGGTTCTGGCCAAAACCATGGCGACCGCGATCACGATCGGCAGCGGCTTTGGCGGCGGCGTCTTCAGCCCGTCGCTCTTTGTCGGCGCCATGCTGGGCGGTGCCTATGGCCTGATCGCGACCAGCGTCATGCCGGAGATGGCTAGTCCGCACACCGCCTATGCCATTGTCGGCATGGCAGCAGTCGCAGGCGCCGTTCTGGGCGCACCGATCTCGACTATCCTGATCGTCTTCGAACTCACCGCCAATTTCGGCCTGACCATCGCCGTGATGATCGGTGCCGCACTGGCTTCGCTCATCACCAACCATGTCGCCGGGCGTTCGTTCTTCCACTGGTCCCTTGCCAGGCGCGGGATCGACCTCTCCGGCGGTCACGAACGCCATCTCCTGCGCAGTCAGACCGTTACAAGCATCATGTCGTCGTATTACGCGACCCTGAACAGGGATGATGACTTCGAGGCCGTCCGAAAGGGCCTGCAGGACAATCCCGTCGGTGACTTTGTCGTCGTGGGAGAAGATGACGCCCTTGTCGGCGTTGTCACGATGGAAGACCTCAAACCCTGCCTCCTGGGCCAGGACAATCCGGATCATCACGATGTCGCCGGCAACCTCGCGCGCCCGGTCGGCCACGCCCTGCTGCCGCAAGACAACCTGGCCACGGCGCTGCTGGCGATGGAAGTCTGCGATGATGACTTCATCCCCGTGGTCGAAAGCCTCGAGAACCCGCGGATCAGGGGAGTCGTCACGCACCGGGCCCTGATTCTGGCGCATAACAAGGCTCTGACCGAAGCAGCCGCACAAAACGGCTAGAGTAATCTGGATACGCGAATCCGCCTTCGGGCAGGTCTGTCCACACGTTCCCGCCCCAGCGGTGAGGAACGTCTAGTCGGTTCGGATGTTTATGTTAGGTTCGCGTCAACATGGCGAGCCCTCAGGAAAATACCGCACCACCACCCGCAATGGGATCTCATCTGCTTGAGCGTCTGAACGATGCCCAGCGTGAGGCCGTGGAAGCCGTCGACGGTCCGGTTCTGGTCCTTGCAGGGGCCGGCACCGGCAAGACCCGCGTGCTGACCGTGCGCCTGGCAAACATCTTGGCGACCCGGCGCGCCGCACCCGGCCAGATCCTTTCGGTGACCTTCACCAACAAGGCCGCACGCGAGATGTCGGAACGTGTCGCCGGCCTGATTGGCAGGCCGACCGAAGGCATGTGGCTGGGCACCTTCCACGCGATCGGCGCGCGCATCCTGCGTCGCCACGCCGAACTGGTAGGCCTGCGCTCGAACTTCACGATCATCGACACCGACGATCAGCTCAGGCTGATGAAACAGATCATCGAAGCCAACCAGATCGACGAGAAACGCTGGCCCGGCCGGGCTCTCACGATCATCATTTCGCGCTGGAAGGATAAAGGTTGGCTGCCCGATCAGGTCCCGACGAGCGAGGTCGATGATTTCGCCCATGGCAAGTCGGTTGATCTCTATCGCGAGTACCAGCAACGCCTGTCCGAGCTGAATGCCGCCGATTTCGGCGATCTGCTTCTGCTTTGCCTCACGCTCTTTCTCAAACACCCCGACGTGCTGGCCGACTATCACAGGCGCTTTCAATACATCCTGGTCGACGAGTACCAGGACACCAACGTTTCGCAGTATCTCTGGCTGCGCCTGCTCGCGCAGGGTTCCAACAACATCTGCTGTGTCGGCGATGACGACCAGTCGATCTATGGCTGGCGTGGTGCCGAAGTCGGCAACATCCTGCGCTTCGAAACCGACTTTCCCGGCGCCAAGGTCGTACGGCTCGAACGTAACTACCGCTCGACTGCCCATATTCTTGGTGCCGCATCGGGTCTGATCGCACACAACGAGAGCCGCCTGGGCAAAACCCTGTGGACCGAAGCGCCCGATGACGAGCTGGGCGAACCGGTCAAGATCCAGGGAGTCTGGGATGAAGCCGAGGAAGCCCGCACGGTCGGCGAATCAATCGAGGATCTGCAACGCCACGACAACAGTCTCGATCAAATGGCGATCCTGGTGCGCGCCGGTTACCAGACCCGCGCCTTCGAGGAGCGCCTGATCACGATCGGCGTGCCCTATCGTGTGATCGGCGGCCTGCGGTTTTATGAACGCCAGGAAATCCGCGACGCCTGTGCCTATTTCCGCCTGATCCGCCAGGGCGACGACGATCTGGCGTTCCAGCGCATCGTCAACAAACCCAAACGTGGCCTGGGCGACAAGTCGCTCCAGACGCTCTATGCGATTGCGCGTGGCCGGGGCCAATCTCTGCTCAGTGCCTCCGAAGAGGTCATCACGACCGATGAACTGCCACCGGCGCGGCGCACGGCACTGCGCGAATTCGTCGAGAACATCGCCCGCTGGCGCGCCGAGGCCAGCCAGCTTTCGCCTTCTGAACTGGCCGAGATCGTGCTCGATGAATCCGGCTACACCGCGATGTGGATGGCCGACAAATCGGTCCAGGCACCGGGCCGTCTCGAGAACCTGAAGGAACTGGTGCGCGCCACGGCCGAGTTCGAATCGCTCGACGACTTCATGAACCATGTCAGCCTGGTGATGGATATCGAAACCGACTCCACCGACCCGATGGCCAACATCATGACGCTCCATGGCGCCAAGGGCCTGGAGTTTGACACCGTATTCCTGCCTGGCTGGGAAGAAGGCGTCTTTCCCAATCAGATGGCGATCGAGGAACACGGTTATGCCGGCCTCGAAGAGGAACGGCGCCTCGCCTATGTCGGCCTGACGCGGGCACGCAAACGCGCGATTGTGCTGTTTGCCGCCAACCGCACGGTCCATGGCCAGTGGCAATCCAACATTCCCTCGCGTTTTGTCGACGAGTTGCCGCAAGACCACACCGAACGGGCAGAGGCTTCCGGCTACGGCTTCGTTCAGGACGACGGTGCGCTCTGGCAGATCGCCATGAACAAACCCGATCAGGGCGGACGCCAGAGCAACTATCACCGCGTGATCGAGGCCCGCAACCAGCGTTACGGTGACGAAGAGGTCTTTGTCCCCGTCGGCCAGGGCCGCGCCGTGCCCGAACTGGGCAGCCGCGTTTTCCACCAGAAGTTCGGCTATGGCCAGGTGAAGGGTATCGACGGCGCCAAGCTCGACATTTCCTTCGACAAGGCAGGCCAGAAGAAGGTCATGGCCGATTTCGTAGAGCCGGTATGAGCGAAAACAACGCGACCTGGCAGGTCTCCGTGACCCTGGCCAAGGACATGGTCGAAGCGACCGATCTGGCCTTCGAAGAGGCCGGCGCGCTGGCCGTGACGACCTTCGAGCTGGCACCTGATGGCGACTGGACCGTCACCGCGCTGTTCGACATCGAACCCACGACGCGAAGCCTGCAGGCCCAGATTGCCCAGGCACTGGGCGCGACCGCCGCGATCATGCCGATCTCGATCGAAGAGGTCGAAGACCGCGACTGGATCGCCGAAACCGTGCAGGCCTTCCCGCCGCTCCCGATCGGGCCCTATTGGATTCATGGCAGCCATGCCGCACCGCCCGATCTCGAGCGCATCCCGATGTTGATCGATGCGGGCATCGCCTTCGGCTCGGGCGAACACGCCACCACGGAAGGCTGCCTGCTCGCCCTGGCCTCCCTGCAGGACCGCGGATTTCGCCCGGCCAACGCACTCGATATGGGTTGTGGTTCCGGTATTCTCGCGATCGGTGCGGTCAAGCTCTACGATTGCTTCGTGCTGGCCGTCGATATCGACCCTGCCTCGGCCGCTTTCGCCAGCCAGGCCGCCACGGACAACGGCGCGGCCCAGCGTGTTACGGCTCTGGCGGGCGACGGCTACGCCACGTCGCTGGTCGGCGAACGCGCGCCCTATGACCTCATCATGGCCAACATCCTGGCCAATCCGCTGATTGCCATGGCGGGTGATCTCGCCAACGTGCTCAAACCCGGCGGCATCGCAATCCTTTCAGGGTTGCTCGCCAGCCAGGCCGATGACGTGCAGGGCGCCCATCAGGCTGCGGGTCTCGATCTCGTCGAACGCGCCGACCAGCGCGACTGGTCGACGCTGACCATGACAAAGCCTTGAAACTCGCGCTGCTGGTGACCGGCGCCTATGGCACCGGCAAGACTTCCGTGGTCGAGGAGCTCGCCCAACGGCTCGAAGACGCCAGCCTCTCCTATGGCGCGATCGGTCTCGACTGGCTGATGTGGTTCGACGCCGGTCTTGCTGATGAACAACAGGAGCAGGTGTTTCTCGCCAATCTCGCGACCGTCACCGGCAACTACGTCCATGCCGGGGCCGAGCGGCTCCTGCTCGCCGGTGCTGTCGCCGACCAGGCCAGCCTGGACGCGATCCGCGGTGTCCTGCCCATGCCACTGCATGTCGTCCGGCTAATCCTGCCGCTCGCCCGGATCGAAGCA
>JABIUG010000038.1 GCA_018700655.1 Rhodospirillaceae bacterium
AACCAGGGTGGAGATGCCACACCGGCCGGCGGCCCGAACCCGCGAGCGATCAACAATTATGGTCAGATCGTGCGCTGGGCGCCGCACGATGGCGATCACACGGCCGATACCTTCGACTGGGACCTCTTTGCCGTGGCAGGCAACCCCACGGTGCATGACGACGCCTTTGGCGGCTCTGCCAACATCAACGCCGGCAACATGTTCAATTCACCCGATGGGATTGCCTTTGGCCGGACCGGCCTTCTGTGGATCCAGACCGACGGAAAGTACGACAACGCCGATGACTTCGCAGGCATGGGCAACAACCAGATGCTGGTCGCAGACCCCGAAACCGGCGAGATCAAACGTTTCATGGTTGGACCCAGAGAATGTGAAGTCACCGGGATCGCCTGGAGCGTGGATCACCGCACGCTCTTTGTCGGCATCCAGCATCCCGGTGAACTTGGCGGCACCAGCCATTTCCCCCAGAGCGGCAATACTGTTCCCCGCTCCACCGTCATTGCCATCCAGCGCGACGATTGCGGCATCATGGGCTGACGGCCGTTCTGAGGCCGACAACCACTTCCTCCGTCCGTTCCTGTCGCCGTTTAGATGATCGCCACAAACAGCAGGATCAGCGCCACGTTGCCTGCTGCAAAAGCCAGGCTGCGCGCATAGGGGATACCCGCGATATAGACCACGGCATGTGCAACGCGGGCCCAGAAGAAGACTGCGGCCCACAACGCCGTGCTTTCGTCTGCGACCCCGGCGACATGGGCTATCAGGACCAGAACGGCGAACGGTGCCAGGGTCTCGATGGCGTTGAGATGCGCCCGGTTGGCACGTTGCGCCCATTTGGGCACCGGCCGGGCCGTCGCTTCCTTGAAGTCGGCCGGCGCCATCATGCCGTTGGCCGTGATCTGGCCTGCCATATAGGGCAGCCACAACAGGCCGGTCAGCAATGCGGTGAGGGCGAGATAGGTAAGATCAGGCGTCATGTCGGGCCTCCTTGAAGAAGTCGCGGGCAAAGAAAGAGCCGCACCCCGGAGGAGCGCGGCTCTGCCTTCAAGACAACAGGAAAGCGATCAAGCGTGCTTGAACATCTTCCAGATCATGCGGCCATCCGGCGTGAAGGCCGGCATGACCGTGTCGCGATAGATCGTTGGGGTCAGTTCATGGGTAATGAAGCGGTAGCTGCCTGATTCTTCCATCAGGTCCTGCATGCGCTGATACATCGTGTTCCTGACCGCCGGGTCCATGGTCACCAGTGCATCGGCATGAAGCTGGCCGAACTCTTCGTTGTTGAAGCGCTCCCAGTTCCAGATACCAACCTGCTGCGGCGTAAACCACATGGAATACCAGCCGGGATCAGGCAGCGACGAGAAGCGGTTGTACATGATCTGCAGGTTCTTCCAATCTTCGCCGGAAGACTCATCACCCAGGGTCCAGAAGACTCCGGGGTCATGGACGTTGATCTGAACGTCGATGTCGATCTCGGCCAGATTGGCCTGGATGACCTGACACGCCGCCAGATAGGTCGGCTTGTTCAGCACGTCGATGTTGCACTCGAAACCGCCTTCCATGCCCGCTTCCTTGAGCATCTGACGGGAATAATCGAGGTCACCCTCGATCGGAATCAGGTTCGATCCACGATTGCCGACCAGGCCCGGCGGAATGATGCCCGTCGAAGGACCTGCAAGACCGAAATAGGCCGCTTCCAGGATCTGCTCGACGTTCACCGCATACTGCACGGCCTTGCGCAGGCGAATGTCGGAGAACAACTCGTTGTCCTGATTGATACCCATCCAGACATATTTCAGCGAAGGATGTTCTGCCAGAACGGCGCCTGCGGGCGGGTTGGCCTGCAGCTCCTGCCAGGATGTGATCGGCACCGTCGTGATATCGAGATCGCCCGCCAGGAACCCGATTTCGGCACTCTGTTCGTCAGTGATCGGATAGACCTCGATCGTGTCGTAATCGGGATTGGCATTGGGACCGGTGTATCCATCGATCGCCTGGAGAGTCAGCTTCTGCGAAGGAGACCAGTCTGCGATGTCATACGGACCGGCAACCGCGGGCGGCGCGGCTTCGTAACGTTTGCCGTCGAGTGATTCGACCGCTTCCTTGCAGACGATCATGCCACGTCCTGAAGGCATCGTGGTCGTCCAGAGCGGCGCATAGGCCTCGTTCAGCACAATCGTGCCTGAACGTTCGTCGTGGACTTCGACAGTCTGAAGCGCGACCCAGTCCTCGGCATAGGGTGATTCCATCGCGGGATCGGCGACACGCTCATAGGAGTACTTGACGTCCTCGGCCGTGATCGCACCGAACCCGTTGGTCCAGCCGATATCGTCCCGCAGGGTAAAGTTGATGTGGGTGTCGTCGACCTGATCGATCTCGGCAGCTGCTTCAGGCGCCCAGGCCCAGTCATCGCCGGGTTGTGTCGAAACCAGTCCCAGCAATAGACACTGGTTCACGTCCGTCTCGGGCGCCGAAAGGATGTAGCCTGGATCGAGAACCTGAATGTCGGAGTAGTTGCGCACACGCAACGTCGAACCGCCGTGTGCCGCCTCTGCTGAACCAACAGTAGCGGCTGCTGCCGCACCTGCAGCCGACGCTTCCATGAAACGGCGGCGTGAAAGTGAAAGATTGTCTTTTGACATTGTGACCCTCCCCGGGCGCATGCGAGGGATCACAGCTCCCCCTGCCTGCCCCCATGTTAAGGGGGAGTCACCACCTTCTGTCCAGCAACAAATGCCCGCTACGGGAACCCGTTGCCGGATCGAGCCTTATTGAACCAGCCAGGTCGGGGCAGCCTTGCTGGTCTGAAGATCTTGTCCGATCGGCCGGATCCGCGCCACGAAGCGTTTGTTGATGATGTAGATATCACCGTCTTCGGTCTCGAACGGCAGGAACGTGCGGTCGTCGTTGAGGACGTCCAGCACGCGTTGGGAAGGCACGGTGAAGAACTTGCCTTTCAGCATCACGCCATCATGCGTGATCATCTCGACTTCGGCCTTGATCTTGGGCGTCGACTTCTGGGTATTGGACTGCATCATGGCCGTGGCCGCGTTTCCCCTTGCGCACAACGTTCCGCTATGGCGTTCAGATTTGAGACACTCCGTTTAACCAAGAACAGACACACTGCGCAACGCCGATAGGCCGGTGCAACGGGTTATTTCATCATAGTAACGATGAGGGAACGCACATAACTTGTTGAAAAAATTGTCGATTGCGATCTAAGACACATTCGCAAACATTGCATCATCGCATGCTGGCGCAGTTACGATAACGGGTTCGAATCTGGTGGGGGTCATGGACCAGAGCAACAACGGCGATACGGTCGCAGTGGGGACGGTCGACACTGACCCCCGGCTGGACTGAGGCGTTGCAGGCAGGTCAGGGGCTCAACGCGCTCCTTTCTGCCATCGACAGCTTGCCCGACGCCGTGCTGGTGCTCGACTCCAACGACCGGGTCAGCCATTACAATGCTGCCCTTGTGACCCTCTACGGTGATGCGGCGCGGTTCCTCGCAATCGGTAAGACCTTCGCCGATCTGATCAGCGAGCTGGCGGTTTCGGGACAGCGTTATCGCGCCCTTCCCGAAAGTGCAAATGCGCTGCGCGATGGCAAACGGCGACGGGTTGCGGTCGCCTTGCCCGACGACAACAACGACATCAGTGGCACCACACAGATCGTCAGGAGTCTGGCCCTCCACGCGCTCGCACCCTGCGACTACGAAGAACTAACCGCCGAAGGGCGCTGGCTCCATGTCGCCACACGCCAGGTGCCGCAGGGTGGTCATATCATCATCCATCACGACATCACGATCTGGAAGGCACGCGAACTCCAACTCGAGCACACCGTGCTCCACGACCCCGAGACCGGACTTCCCAACCGGACCCTCTTCATGGACCGGCTTGCCCAGGAACTTCGCCGGTGTGCACGTGATCGCGATCGCAAGTTCGGCGTGGTGCTGATCGATGTCGACCGTTTCCGCATCATCAACCAGGACCTCGGTCCGGAGAAAGCCAGCGCAGTTCTTGCCGCTGTCGCCCGACGCCTGGAACGTGTCGGACGACCTTCGGACACGGTAGCGCATCTCGAAGGCGATGCCTTTGGTTGCCTGATCGACGGTGTGCTCGATGAGCGTGATGCCTACGATTTCGCCAGGCGCGTAAATCAGGCGCTGGGCGAGCCGATCCGAATCGACACTCAGGACATCGAGATCAAGATCAGCATCACGATCGGAATCGCCATCGGCAATCGCCTGGCCTCGAGCGGCGGGGATCTGGTCCGTGATGCCTCTATCGCCCTGTCACGCGCCAAAGACGATCCGGGGACCAAGGTCGCGATCTTCGATTCGGTCATGCAAAACACCACCTTGACCCGCTACCGCCTTGATACACGGCTTCGCCAGGCGATCCGTCGCAAGGAACTCCGTCTCGCCTATCAACCAATCGTCGAGATCGAAACCTTCAGGGTTGCCGGCTTTGAGGGGCTGGCGCGTTGGGGAAGAGAAGGTGTCGATGCCGTCACGCCGACCATCTTTGTCGAAGTCGCAGAACAATCCGATCTTATCGTCCCGCTTGGCCGCCTCGCACTCGAAAGTGCCGCGCGCGAGCTCACCACATGGATCGAACACAACCCCGACATCTTTGTCACCGTCAACATTTCGCCCCGTCAGTTCGACGAACACGATCTGGTCAAGGATCTGAAGAACGTGATCGAGGACTTTTCGCTTCCACGCGAGTCCCTGCATCTCGAGATCACGGAATCGACGGTCGTGGAGAACCCCGAAAAGGTTGCCGAAGCGCTCGCTGAACTCAAACGTCTAGGTGTTCGCATCTGCATCGATGATTTCGGCACCGGCTATTCATCGCTCCATCTGTTGCAGGCCATGCCCTACGACGTCCTGAAAATCGACCGAAGTTTCATCAGCACGCTCGACAGCAGCCCGCGCAGCCAGATCATCGTCGAGACCATCACGGAAATGGCCCATCGCATCGGCATGCGTGTTGTTGCAGAGGGAATTGAGCGTCACGACCAGCTCGCCATGATCCGCCGGGCCGGATGCGATTTCGCGCAAGGCTGCCTCTTCGCGCCGGCGCTCGAAGCAGAAGAGGCCGCCAGGGTCGCGATCAGCGGTCGCCTGGAAGTCGGCTGATCCGATTTGCATCAAGGAGTTCGATCAGATCAGCCCGTCCGGATTGATCCAATCTGAACCGGATCGGTTCTAAACGATCTCGACGAGTTCCAGCGCGAAGGTCAATTGTTTACCGGCCAGCGCATGGTTGGCGTCGATCGTGACATCCGTGCCATCAATCGCCGTGACGACGACAACCACCGGGCCGTTTTCGGTCGACGCCTGGAACTGCGTACCAACCTGAATATCGGCATTTTCGGGAAACTGCCCGCGCTCGACAACCTGGACAAGATCAGCGTTGTGTTCGCCATAGGCATCGCCGGCTTCGATCACCACGCTCTTTTTCTCGCCTACGGTCATGCCATCGACCCCGGCGTCAAACCCAGCGATGACCTGGCGTCCGCCAAGCGTGAATTCGAGTGGGTCACGGCCGTCGGAACTGTCGAACACCGAACCGTCATCCAACGTTCCGGTATAGTGAATGCGAACGGTATCGCCGGACTTGGCAGCAGACATGGAGCATCTCCAGACAATAGAAGGGCCGCACGGATTGTGCCGCGCGGCCCAAGATGTGTTGGCTTACTTTAGAGCGCTTGTGCTTCCATCGAAAGCGGCGTCACTCCTCGACGTCGGCAGCAACCTGCATGCGGATGATCTTGTCGGGATCGGTAACCGTACCGTTATCGTTGGGGTCGCCCTTCTTGATGCCGTCCACGAACTCCATGCCTTCGACGACCTGGCCCCAGACGGTGTACTGACCGTCGAGGAAATTGGCGTTGTCAAGAACAATGAAGAACTGGCTGTCGGCGCTGTTGGGCGATTGCGCGCGGGCCATCGAAAGCGTGCCGCGCACATGGGGCTCCAGCGAGAACTCGGCATCGAGGTTCTGGCCGGAACCACCGCGGCCGGTCCCGGTGGGGTCACCGGTCTGGGCCATGAAGCCGTCGATCACGCGGTGAAAGACAATGCCGTCATAAAAACCCTCACGCACCAGTTCCTTGATGCGGGCAACGTGGTTGGGCGCCAGGTCGGGGCGCGTCTGAATCACGACGCGACCGCCTTCAAGGTCCAGGTAAATCATGTTTTCGAGATCCTCTGCTTTCGCGCCGGCTGCCAGCGTGAGCATGACGGCAAGCATCGTGGTGACGATGAAAAAACGACGTGTCATGGAAACTCCGGATCGGCCAGGTGAGTTGAAATGTCATGCCGGCTTTTTCCGGCGCGCGGAACATAGAGCAGAAAACCGCCTTCATCCAACCCACGATTTTGCCATCACCAGGATACCCGTCGCCACTTGGCCAAACATCCCCGCTGCCTTATGGTCCGGTCATGGTCCTGCACACACCCCAGAGTCCTCCGCAAGATGTGTTGGAGCGACTGCCCCTAGCGTTCCTGGCGACCATTTTCTGGGTGAATCTGCTCGCCTTTCTGAATTTCTCGTCTGTCTTCGTGGCCATGGTCGAGATCGGCCATGCGATCAAGGCGCCCGACACCATGATCCTGCAGTTGCCGACCGCGCTTTATGCCGCGATCGCCTGTGCAGCGCCGGCAACACCCTATCTGTTGCAGCGTTTGGGCCCGCGCCGCCTTCTGATGTTCTCGATGATCGGCCTCTCGGCGACGACCGTTCTGGCCTCCCAGTGCCAGAATTTCTGGCAATTGATGGCGGTGCTGTTTCTTCACGGCCTCTTCTGCGCACCGATCTCTCCGGCCACACAGGCTGCGGTAAAGGACAACATTCCCGATCGGGACCTCGGCATCGGCATGGCGATCTGGGGGGCCGGCAATTATGCCGGTGGCCTGGTTGGGCCCTTGCTCGCAGGCATCATGGTTACCGTGTTCGGCTGGCGTTCGATCTTCATCATTCCGCTGCCCTTCGTCCTGCTCGCCTTCCCGCTGGTCATGACGGCAATCAAGAGCACAGCCGACCGAACCGCCCGGCCGGATGCTGTTTCCATGCTCATGGCACCGATTGCCATGTTGTTCCTGGTCGCGACCGCATCGCTGGGGCCGAGCCTGTCATGGTTCAGTTCGCCACTTGTCATGTTCTGCGCCGTGGGGCTGGCCTTTTCGTTTCCGCTCTTTGTCTGGAGCTATCGACGCAGCACCAGCACCGCGTTCCATATGGGTTGCCTGCTCGACCGGTTTTCAGGTCTTTCACTGCTGATCGTCTTTGGTTTCAACATGGTTTCGACCGGCCTGTTCCAGGTCGAATTTCTCGGCAAGGACCCCATCCTGACACCCGAAGTGATCGGCCTGCGCAGTTCGATCGCGGCAGGCACCCTGTTGCTTGGTTTCATCATTTCAGGCTGGCTGTGCCAGAAGCACAGCTATGCCACCGGCCTCTTTGGCGGGCTCGCGCTCACCTTCGTGGCAAAGGTCGGATACCTTTTCTACAACGATGACTCATCAGCGCTGGACGCGATCTGGCCTGTGGCCTTTTCGGGTGTGAGTTTTGGCATGGTGACCGGCGTCGTCGCGACGCTAGCCTACAGAACGATCGGCAAGAACCATGCGGCCGATATCGCAACCTGTTTTATCCTCGCGACCTATCTGGGAGCATCCCTGGGGACCGGCATTCTCGATGAAGTGCTGGTTGCCTTTGACACGCTGTTTGTGGCCCAGGGCATGGCTGCAGGGGCGGCCCTCGAACGGGCGTTCAAGAGCGAGTTCTGGGTCGAGCTGGTGATATCCGTGCTTCTGCTCTGGCCCGCATGGCTCTTGCTGCGTGGGCTGAAAACTCCCGAGGACTAAGGTTAAGCTCGGGTTGGTCTCTATGCCGCTGCTTCGCTCGGCTTGTTCGTGAACGAGCCGCGAATGACTTCGGCGGCATAACTGAAGTAGGTCCGGGTCGTGGGCTCTTCGCCACGCACTTCGACGATGGCCTTGTGGAGATCGGGCAGCCGATGGAACGGCACGCCGGGATAGGTGTGATGCGCGGTGTGGTGCGTCATCTGCCATGCCAGCCAGCGCATCGCCGGGTTCGTGTCGGTCGTGCGGGTGTTGCGCCAGGTATCGTTCACGAACGGCATATCACCATGTTCGATGTAGTTCTGGATCTGGTGGGTCCATGCCGTCGCCAGCATCGGCGCCCACCACAGGATCACGAAAATCCAAGTCTGGAACATGACGGAAATGACCACCACCAGAGCATAAAGCGCCAGATGCCAGCGCGCCTCGGTGACCACGTGACGTTCCTGATCTTCGCTCAGGTAATATTCCGAGGCCGGAATACGTTTGCCGGTCACGGCATGCCGGATCACGGATGTTGCCAGGCCGATCCAGTAAGTTATTCCGGCCAGAGCCAACACATCTGCAAACGGTCCATTGTAGAAGCTGCTGTAGACCAGCTCGGCATCCTTCTCGGGATCCTGCGTGTGGCGGTGATGGCAGAAATGCTGCAAGCGGTCGTACTCGCGCGGGAAGAGCAAAACAAATCCGGTGAATCGCCCGACCCACTGGTTGATCCAGCCGGTCCGAAATGCGGTGCCATGGCTCGTCTCATGCTGGGCGGCATAGAGCCAGTTGATCACCATCCCGTGGAGGACGAAGAACGGCACACCCCACCAGCTTCCCCTGGTCAGCCACAGGCCCAGGCCGGTCGCGGCCAGGACAAGCAGGTGACTGACCAGCTGGATGATTCCGGCTTTGTCGGATTTCTTCATCATGCTGCGAAGGACTTCGGGATTGACCTTGGCCTGACCTTCGACTGCGAACACTTCATCCATGACTGACCTCCACGCGAAACCACAGTATATCCCGTCTGCGCCCTACCCGTCACGCCGACGCGCGAACGCATCGGCCAGAATGCACAGAATCTCGAACATGAAGGTCGCCCCGACCAGAGCCGTGTTGCCGCTGGGATCAAACGGCGGTGATACCTCGACAACATCACCGCCCACGATGTCGAGCCCCTGAAGACCACGCACAACCTGCTGTGCTTCACGGGTCGTCATGCCACCGATTTCGGGCGTGCCGGTTCCCGGTGCAAAGACCGGGTCAAGGCCGTCGACATCGAAGCTGACATAGGTCGGACCGTCACCCACGACGCGGCGCGCTTCGGCGATCACGGCTTTAGGGCCCATCTCGATAAAGTCTTCCATATAGATCACCCGCATGCCGCTTTCTTCGGCGAAAGCCATGTCATCGGGATAATAGATCGAACCCCTGATGCCTATCTGGATGGTGCGTTTGGGATCGAGCAGGCCCTCTTCCACCGCCCGCCGGAACGGTGTGCCGTGGGTGAACTTGTTGTCGCCGAAATACTGGTCGTTGGTGTCGCTGTGCGCATCGAAATGCACCATGCCGACGGGCCGGTCCTTCGCGATCGCGCGCATGATCGGCAGCGTGATGAGATGATCGCCACCGGCAGAGAGCGGAGCGGCGCCAGCCTCGTGAACCCGGGCATAGAACTTCTCGACACGGCCCAGCGTATCCATCAGGTCGATCGGATTAACCGGGCAGTCGCCTAGGTCGGCAACCTGGGCCAGTTCATAGGGTGCGAGATGGCTGACATGGTGCACCTTCCTCATCATGCTCGACTGGTTGCGGATTTCGCGCGGACCGTGGCGCGCCCCGGCGCGGTTGGTCGTGCCGCCGTCCCAGGGCACACCGATCAGTGCGATATCGACATTGGCGGGATCGCGCGTGTGCGGCAGCCGCATGAAGGTCGGAATATCGCCGAACCGCGGCACAACGGCAGCATCGACGGGCTGTTGTAGTTCGTCGCCATGGCAATCCCCTTGAAACAAACGCAGCACGATGCCCCGGCGCCGGCGGAACTGCAATCGAAGGCCCTTGCGGCACACCGACCCACAAGACAGACTTGGCCACAGACCGACGGAAAGGTGCACAACGATGCAGATCACACCGCTGGACGGCGCCCTGGGTGCAGAGATTGAAGGCCTGGATCTGAAACAGCCGCTAGATCAGGCGACGCTGCAAGAACTGGTGGATGCCTACCTGCACCACAAGCTTCTGGTCATCCGCGGCCAGGACCTGACGATGCCCGCCTATGAGGCGTTTGCCCGTCACTGGGGCGATTTCTATATCGAGACCTACGACAACCTGGCGATGCCCGAACACCCCGCGATCATGGAGGTCGGCAATGTCGGCGGCGTGCTCGAAACCGCCGATTACCGCAACGGCGCCGCGTTCTGGCATACCGACCGCGCTTATGCCGACGACTGCAACGCCGCCACCATGCTTTATTGCATCCATGCCCCGGCCAGCGGCGGCGAGACCCATTTCTGTGATCTCGTGGCGGCCTATGACGCGCTCGACGAGGAAACCAAACAACGAATCGAAGGCGTTCATGCAACCCACCGCTACGGCGGTGGTGAGCGGGAGGAATGGGAGTACGAAGTTCATCCGATGGTCCCCGGCCAGGAAGAGAAGCTCCCGGTCGGGCGCCAGCCTCTCGCCCGCAAACACAGCGCGACCGGGAAGACCGGACTCTATTCGGTGGCCGGGACCTGGCACGAGGTCGAAGGTCATACACGTGAAGAGGCCAGTGCCCTGATGCGCGTCCTCAAACTCCATGCGATCAAGCCGGAGTTCGTGACGACGCATCGTTACGCGGTCGGTGATGTCGTGCTGTGGGACAACACACAGACCCTCCACGCCGCCGAACCGATCGGACCCGCTGTCGACGAAAGCACCAAGCGCCTGCTGCGCCGCATCGTCTGTGCCGGGCTGCCGTCAATCCTGCGTGATCGTTCCGAAGAGCGGTCCAAAGCTCATTAAACTGAAACGAGCACGCAAAAGGATATCACCGTGATGAAGTCCAGGCTGGCGATCCTCGCCGCAACTGTTGCGGCCAGTTCCCTCTCGACCATGGCCCAGGCCGCTGACTGGACCGAAGTACTGGTCACCACCGGCGACACCCAGGCCGTCGCCATGGCCGAAGGGCGTCAGGTCATGACCTATTTTGCGACCGGAGGCATTGCCCTGATCGCCGGCGAGAAGATGGTGTCGGGCGGGCCCTATGAATGTGCCGGCATGATCGATGCCGGAACCGACGGCATGGCGCTGGTTTTGTCCTGTGCCACCACCGACAGTGACGGCGACCAGGTCTATTCCGAAGTCGCGCGCGGCAAGGATTCCGATATGCCGTCGGGCCAGGGCGTCTATGCCTACACCGGCGGCACCGGAAAATGGGAAGGTTTCACCGCCAACTGTACCTACGAGGTGAACTATACGCCGGGCGGACAGGTCGTGGAGTTCGGCCATTGTACCGGAGATGCGCTGCCACCGCCCCTGAACTGACGCACCCCTTCCGTCCCGGCGCTTTAGCCGCTATCACCGCCCGTCGTTAAAAGGAGACGATGATGGCGATCGACTTGTGGAATGAAGATGGCAGCTTCGGGGGAATCGGGCCGGAGTTTGAGCCAGATTGGCTCTTCACCGACCGGCAGAAGGCGCTGCAGGCCGACTTGATCGAGCTTTCGCGCACCACGCTGCGGCCCAATGCGATCGAAAGCGACGAAGGCTACATCTTCCCGCGCAAGAACTTCGAGGCGCTCGCCGAGCTCGGCGTGTTGAGCCTCAACGTACCGCAATCGCTGGGCGGCATGGGCGAGAACCATGTTGCGACGGCGATGGTGGTCGAAACCATCGCACGGTACGGCTGCCCCAGCACGGCGATGTGTTTCGTCATGCACTCGGCCGCGGTTGCCGCAGGAATGCTGCGCCATCATGACAACGCTGCCATCCAGGACCTGATGACCAGGCTCGACAAGGAATGCCTTGTCGGCACGCTCTCGCTTTCGGATCCCGCGACCGGCAGCCATGTATGGTTCCTGCTGTCTTCGTCTGCCGAACGCGACGGCGAAGGCTACAAACTTTCGAAAAAGGCATCATGGACGACCTCGGGCGGCTATGCCGACTGGTACATCGCCCAGACCACCAGCCCAGATTACGGCGGCAATTATGCCGACTTTTCGACCTGGTTGGTGATGAGCGACGAGGTCACCGCCAATCCCGGATCCTGGGACGGCATGGGCCTGCGCGGCAACCAGTCGGGCCCGATCGAAATCACGGACATCAAGGTCGCAGCCGAACGTCTGGTTGGACCGGTCGGCGACGGTGCCACTAGCAACGATGAGGCGACCGATCCGTTCTTTCTGTTCGGCACGGCGGCCTGCTGGAACGGCATCGCCCTTGGCATGATCGACATTGCCCGGCGTCACACCACGCGCAAGCGGCATGTCGATGTCGGTCTGCGGGTCTGCGATTACCCGACCATTCAGGACTATGTCGGCAACGCGATCATCACGACCAACGCCAGCCGCATGTTGACCTATTCGACCTGTCGCCAGATGGACGAAACGACCAACAACTGCGACTGGTCGATCCATGCCGACCCGGCAGTCCTGCCGCGCGCCGAGCTGATCCCCTGGAGCTGGTCAACCAAATACACCGCTTCGTCGAACCTCACCGCGGTTTCTGACAAGATGCTGCACGCCTGCGGCGGCACCGCCTACAAGGCAGGCATTGGCATGGAACGCCTGTTGCGCGACGGCAAGGCAGGCTGGCTCATGGCGCCAACCAACGAAGTCGTGCGCAACTTCCTGGGCCGCGCCGGCCTGATGGGTTTCGAAGCGCTCGACCTCTGGAATCAGAACGTCGACCAGCGCAGCATCGACAACGAGATCAAGAAAATGACCCCGGAAGAAAAACGTACCCTGGCCGAGCGCCTTCTGGCCGAGTGACCTTGGCCGAATGAACCTGCCCCTCACCCTCCCGCGGCGCCAGCCTTGGGAGGGTGAGGGTTGCAGGCGGGATGCACAGGCTATGATGGAAACGCAAAACCCATGAAGGGCTTCTCTCTCCAGGCACTGACCGCGGGCGTGCTGGCCGCATTAGTCGGCTTTGCCAGCGCGACGGTGGTGATTCCGGGTCTGCTGGCTGTCGGTGCTAGTCCGGCGCAGGCGGCCTCGGGCCTGATGGCGCTTTCGATCGCCATGGGGCTGTGCGGCCTGATCCTGAGCCTGACGACGAAGATGCCGATCAGCGTTGCCTGGTCGACGCCCGGTGCGGCGTTGCTGGCATCGGCCGGCGCAGTCGAGGGCGGTTTCGCCGCAGCCGTTGGCGCCTTCATCGTCTGTGCCGTCATGATCATCATTGCCGGTTTATGGAAGACGCTGGGACGCTGGGTCGCAGCCATCCCCTCGCCCATCGCCAATGCCATGCTGGCCG
>JABIUG010000335.1 GCA_018700655.1 Rhodospirillaceae bacterium
GGTCATCGCGCTATCCCTGCTACAAACATCAAACCGCCGTCAGCAGCGGCCCTCGAGGACATTGATGCAGTCCCAGCGCCACGCCGGTTTGACCCAGGTCAAACGGTGGGCCTGCAGCCTCCGAAACAAGGAGCTTTCGGTAACTCTTGGAACTTGGATTTAACGGATGCCTGCCTCACACTTAATTCGGCGGCTGCCGCACTTGATAAATATCAAGAATGGCAGCTAGAAACGGCCTCGCCCATGGAGTTCCACAAGCATGCGAATCGACGACATCGAGCTGGTACGCGGACTATCGCTATTTGCTGAGATGGAGCAGCAGAACTTCGATGCCCTGATGCACGCGGCCTACCTTCAGCAGTTTCCGCCGCAACTTCAGTTGATCAACGAGGGTGACCCGGCAGACTTTCTGCACGTTCTGATTGAAGGTCGAGTCGAGCTCTTCGGAACGGCGAAGGGGCGCGAATCCGCGCTATTTGTCATGCATCCGCCATCGACCTTCATTCTGGCTGCTGTCTTGAAGGATGCCGTACACCTGATGTCGGCGCGCACGCTTGCTACCTCACGTGTCCTTCTGATTCCCGCCAGCAACCTGCGCCAGGCGTTTAAGAGCGACGCCGCCTTCGCCCACTCAATCCTTCTTGATTTGGCCGATAGCTATCGCGGCGTGGTCAAGACGCTGAAGGGGCAGAAGCTGCGTACATCGCTGGAACGTCTCGCCAACTATCTGCTGCTGCAGAACGACATTCAGGGTGCGATGGGCCGGATTGACCTTGCGATCGACAAGAAGACGCTTGCCTCCCTGCTTGGGATGACGCCGGAGAATCTGTCGCGTGGCTTCAGCACACTGTCGGCCTACGGTGTATCGGTCGACGGGCCACGGATCACCCTGTCGAAGCTGGAGGACCTGCACCAACTCGCCAAACCCGACTCATTGATCGACGACCCCGCGAACTAGAGTTGGGTCACAGCGTATCTTGCGGTCGGGAGCGCCACGCAGTCACAGGACAGCGGGTTTGATGTCGAGCAACGGTGTACCGTCGAGGCAATCGAGACCATCGACCTCGAGCGCCAGGCCGTCGATGGCATGGAGCACGACACGGCTGAGTCCGATCGGATTGGGACGATGGGGCGAGCATTTGGTGAAAACCCCGGCCGGCTCTCCGGTCCTGTGTGATGTTTGCATCAGGCAGCTGCTCGAACGGTCGCCACGGTCGAGCCAGTAGACGATGTCGTAGCGTCGACCCGGCACCATGCCCGTCAGCGCCACCGCGTAGCGGTCCTCCAAGTGGATGTAGCTGTGGGGAAGGCCCGCGGCGATGTTGCGTGGGCATTCCTCCAGGCTGCAATAGCCGGTCATGATGTGGCCGATCGGTACTAGCCTCAGGTTGGGCATCGGGTTGGGCATGGAGAACGCTCTCTCATAGGGCAAGGTATCTTGAGCCGATCAGTTGCCGACATGCTTGCGATGGATCAATTCGCTTGCCGCCGTGAAGCGTATGCTCACCCGCGTCATTTTGCCCCAGGGAAGTGGACCATGACCGACAGCACTGCGATGAACGAGAATACGCCGGCATGGCATGCTTGGATGCGGCCTGATCAGCGAACCGGCTATGCCGTGGCTGCCGTGGCGTCGAACGGCAGCGGAACGACCGGCCTGGTGTTGACCGAAGTCGCACGACGCCTGCAGGCCGAGGGACACCGTCTGGCCGGCGTTGTCCAGATCGAGCAGGATCGTGATCCTGATGCTCTCTGCGACATGGTGCTGACCGTCCTGCCGGACGGCCCGCGCATCGACATCACCCAGATACTGGGCCGCCATGCCCAGAGCTGCCGCCTCGACCAGCAGGCGCTTGAAGATGCCGTCGGTTTCGTCGACCGCTCTCTCGACGATCGTTCGCAACTGCTCGTCATCAACAAGTTCGGCAAACGCGAGAGTGAAGGCGGCGGATTCCGTCAGACCATTGCCCGCGCTGTCGAACTGGACGTTCCCGTGCTGCTCGGCATTGGCACAGAGGAACGCCACGCCCTTGAAGACTATATTGGCGAGGACCTGGTCATCCTTCCGGACGACGCCGGCACAATCCTGGCCTGGTGTCATTCCTGTTTGGAAAAGCATTGAATGCGGTTCCTGGACTCTGGAAATCCAAACTCGCGCTGACGCCTTGCTCAGTCTGGCGACCGGCGCAGCTTCAAAAGACCACTGGTTGAAAATGTTGGCGCGCCCACAGGAACGCATGCCTTACCACCAGATTGATTGCGGAAGCACGTCTTACTGCTCTCCCGAAGCCCCGCGAGGGAAGCCCAGAGGACGTCATTGAACAACTTCCGAACCTGTCGGAGGGTTCTGTGCGGCAGGTGCGGAACCTTCAAATCGCCATCAACTCAGAGGACTCCACAGATTCGAGATTGCGGCCGGATCACACATGTCCGGCATGAACTGTCGGCACGCGATCCTTCCAGGGCATCGCCTCCTCAAGTGTCGCCGCCAATGCGAGCAGGACATCGTCGCGCCCAAACCGGCTGACGACCTGTATGCCGATCGGCAGGCCTGTGTCGCCCTGCCCCAACGGCAGTGAAATGGCAGGTTGCCCGGTCGCGTTGAAGAGTGTCTGACGTCAGCGCCTACGGAACAAATCAGCGAGATTGTATAAGGGAGGATTTCTGGTTCATCGTAATGACCCGTAGGGGAATGAAGA
>JABIUG010000336.1 GCA_018700655.1 Rhodospirillaceae bacterium
ATGAACACCGCCTTGACCGCGTCCTGCCAAGACCACAGGGACAACGGGAAGTAACTCAACGGCCGGAAGTCGGCGTTGAGAACCAGTGCTGGACATGTCTCCGGTGATTGCACCGGTTGGGTCTCCCTTTGGTTCGCACCGGGCTGCCACGAGATCATGGCGCCTGGCGCGCGGCATCTTAACCCCAAGGCGGTGGACGATAACACCGTAAATTGTCACCCATGTGGCACCGCCCCCCAGATGTGGCGTTTTCCCGCGGAGCCACGAAGTGTTTCCGTGGAAACCTGACCCGCTCTAGGATGCGCCACCTTTCGTTTCAGGAGTGGATCATGGCCGCAGCGCTCGACGGTATCGTCGTTCTGGATCTTTCACGCATTCTGGCCGGGCCGTGGTGCGGCCAGGTTCTGGCCGATCTCGGTGCGACCGTGATCAAGGTCGAACGGCCGGGCAGTGGCGATGACACTCGAAGCTGGGGCCCGCCCTTCCTCAAAGATGAGAATGGCGAGGACACCACCGAAGCGGCCTACTACCTGGCCGCCAACCGGGGCAAACAGTCGCTCACGCTCAACATCGCCAGTCCGGAGGGTGCTGCGATTGCGCGCGAGCTCGCGGCCAAGGCCGACATCGTGATCGAGAACTACAAACTCGGCGGTCTGGTGAAATACGGCCTCGACTACGACAGCCTCAAAGCCGACAACCCCGCGCTGATCTATTGTTCGATCACCGGCTTCGGCCAGACCGGGCCTTATGCCCCGCGTGCCGGTTATGATTTCGTCATTCAGGGCCTGTGCGGTTTCATGTCGATCACCGGCGAGCGTGACGACCTGCCCGGTGGTGGTCCGCAAAAAGCCGGCGTCGCGATCACCGATCTCACGACCGGGCTCTACAGCACGATCGCGATCCTGGCCGCGCTCAACCATCGCAACAACACCGGCGAGGGCCAGTATATCGATATGGCGCTGGCCGACAGTGCGGTTGCGCTGATGGCCAACATGAACATGAACTACCTGACCAGCGGCGTGCCGCCCAAACGGTTCGGCAACGCCCACCCCAACCTGCTACCCTATCAGGTGTTCGAGACATCAGATGACCCGATCATCATCACGATCGGCAACGACGGTCAGTTCCGCCGCTGGTGCGATCTCGCCGGTGCGCCCGAACTGGCCGATGACGAACGTTTCGTCACCAACCCGCAACGTATCCGCAACCGCGACGCCCTGGTTGCTCTGGTCATCGACCTGATGAAAAAGCAGCCCCGCGCGTGGTGGGTCGAGAACCTGGAAAAACAGGGCGTGCCTTATGGTGTGGTCAACAACTTCGAGCAGGTCTTTGACGATCCCCAGGTCCAGGCCCGCGGCATGAAGATCGAGATGGACCACCCCACCGCCGGCACCGTGCCGTTGGTGCGCAGCCCCGTGAACCTCCAGGGCTCGCCCCCGGTCTACAACCGCCCGCCGCCCACCCTGGGCCAGCACACCGACAGTGTGCTCAAAGACATCCTGGGAAAATCCGACGACGAGATTGCCGCGCTGAAAGAGACGGGCGCAGTTTAGCTACCATGACCCGCCGCCCGCTCTCCATCATCGGCACCATGTCGGAGTCTTACAGCTTTGCCTCCGGGCATCTGCTGCAACTGATGGACCTGGGCAAGGGGCCGGCGGTGCTGGCGTTGGCGTTTGGCCTGTTCTTCGATTTTTCGACGGTCTTCCAGGCGACCCCGGTCTACACCTTTGCCAGCGTGATCGCGTTTTCCTGGTTCTCGTTCTACGTCTTCCGGCTCGTTCTGCTGGGCGAAGCCAAGGCGAGACTGCCGGCGCCGCCGACCAGTTCGGGCGAAGGCCCGTCCCGGGTGCGGCCTTTGCTCGCGAACTTCATGGGCAGGGCGCTGGCCATGGGCATTGCGGCGATGGGCGTGTTTTTCCTGCTCGCGATCGTCGTCGTTTTTCCGCTCACCCTTGCCTCGACAACACTGGAAGCCCGCCAGGCGATGCCCGAGGAAGCAGGCTTCGAGGTCGTCTATACGCTGATCATCGCCTTTGGCCTCTTTGCCCTGCCGGTCGCCATTCCGCTGGCGCGTTGTTCGGCCGTGCTCCCGGCTCTGGCGATTGACCGCGACACCAGCTTTGGCGCCGCCTGGCGCCTGTCACGCGGTTACGGCCTGCGGCTGGCCGCCGCCTGGGTCCTGATCGCAGCACCCTACTTTTTCGGCTACGCGCTTCTGAACTCCGCCTTGACCGACATCTCGGCCATGCTGAGCGGCGGCGGCCCCGGCTATGTCGCCAACCTTCTGGCGCTCCTGTTGGTGACCGCCATGGGCATGACCGTCACCGCTCTGGCAACCATCGCCACCGCCCACGCCTGGTCCACCATGACCGCGATCCCCACGGCAGAGAGTCGGCACGGTCCGGTGGATACGCTTGGGGTGAAATAGGAGTGAATGGAGATGAGCGGGGGAATGGTGTGCCGCGCCTTGGCGGGCTCCTCGCCGAAGGCCTGCGGGGCACGTTCGCGGATCGCAAGGGGCTCCTGGCCTATGGAATTCCTACCACGCTCCTGCTGACGGGGGTCTGGTGTTTTGTCGATCTGGGACACTTGAACTGGCTTTTCGGTACGATGTGCCTGGTGCCAGCGTTGGCGTATGTGTCCTTCTACTGGCAACGCAGATACCTCATGGGGGCTGGCTCGGAGTTCGTGTCTGGTGAGAACATTCACAACCTCACCGTCGACTATGGCGGACGAGCCATACTTTTCATCGCTCTGTTTGCCGTCCTTGGCGTTCCAGTCTGGATCCGGGTTGCGGCGCCCCTTTACGAAGCAGGCAATATGGATGGAGCCGTTGGCTTTGCCGGCCTGCGCCTCAGGTCGCCGGATGGGCTGGCTCGAGGCGTGGAAATTGGGTCAAGGATGGGGGCTTTGGCTCGGTCTCGCCGTCAATCTGACATGCCTCCCCGTGCTTGTTGCCTCAATCCTGGTCTCATTCCTTCCGACCTCTGAACAAGAGAGCATACCCGGCGTGGTCGCCCTCAACCTTGTTTTGGCCGTGTTATGGGTTTTGGGCATGTTCGTGGCGCTGGTGGCGACGGCCTATCTGTTCAAGTGCCTCACCAGGACCATCGACCCTTCGGTCTTTGACTGACAGCCCCACGCCCCCGCGCTAACGTTCCCACATCAACGAGGGGGAGAAACCGCCATGACCGTTGTCACCGAGTTTCCACACAGGGTGAAGGTGCTGGAGAAGGGGGTCTGGATCCCGCTCAAGCGCGGGGTCAAGCTGGCGGCGCGGATCTGGATGCCGGTCGAGGCCGGGCCGGGGTTCAAGGTTCCCGCGGTGCTGGAATATATCCCCTACCGCAAGCGCGACATGACGCGCCCGGGTGACGAGCCCAAACATGCCTATTTTGCCGGCCACGGCTACGCCAGCGTGCGGGTCGATCTGGCCGGTGCGGGTGACAGCTTCGGCAAGCAGGCCGACGAATACTCCAGACAGGAACTCTCCGACGGCAAGGAAGTGATCGCCTGGCTGGCCAAACAGCCCTGGTGCACGGGCAAGGTCGGCATGTTCGGCATCTCCTGGGGTGGTTTCAACGCGCTCCAGGTCGCGGCACTGCGCCCGCCTGCGTTGAAGGCGATTGTCACGTCCTGTTCGACCGATGACCGTTATGCCAGCGACATGCATTATTCCGGCGGCTGCCTGCTCAACGACCAACTCGATTGGGGCACGACCTTTTTCTCGATCCTGCCGCTGCCGGGTGACCCCGAGATCATGGGGCCTGGCTGGCGCAAAAACTGGATGGAGCGGCTTGAGAACATCGCCTGCCCGCCCGAGGAGTGGATGCGGCACCAGACGCGTGACCGCTTCTGGAAACATGCGTCGGTCTGCGAGGATTACAGCCGGATCGCGTGCCCAGTCTTTGCTGTCGGCGGCTGGCTTGATGGTTACACCGATGCGATCCCGCGCCTGCTGAAGAACCTGAAGGTGCCGCGCCGTGGCCTGATCGGCCCGCACGCCCATCAGTGGGGCCAGAGCCAGCGTGCGCCCGGGCCGGCGATCGGCTTCCTGCAGGAAATGCTGCGCTGGTGGGATCACTGGCTGAAAGGCGAAGAGACGGGGATCATGGCCGAGCCCGTGCTGCGCGCCTGGATTCAAGAGGATATCCCCGCAAAGTCCTGGTATGCCGATTGTCCCGGTCGCTGGGTCGGCGAGCAAACCTGGCCCGCCAAGCGGATCAAGGCGCAGCGGTTTTTTCTCAATGGCGAAGGTCTGGGCGCAAGGAAGGGCAGGGACACACCCAAGCTTACCGTTTCACCCCAGACACTGGGGCTGGCCGGGGGTGAATGGTGCCCCTATGGCACGGGTGGCGAGGGCCCGGAGTTCCCCGGGGACCAGCGTTACGACGATGGCGCCTCACTCTGTTTCGACAGTGCGCCGCTCAAGCAGACTACCGAGATTCTGGATGCAGCCCAGGTCGTGCTCGACCTCAGTGTCGACAAACCCACGGCGTTCGTCTGTGTCCGGTTGAACGATGTGAAACCGGACGGTTCCGTGGCACGCGCGGCCTATGCCGTTCTGAACCTCACCCACCGTGACGGGCACGACAAGGTCAAGCAGCTGGTGCCGGGCAAACGCTACAAGGTGAAGGTCCGCCTTTCCGACACCGCCTACAGCTTCGGCAAGGACCACCGGTTGCGGGTTGCGGTTTCGACCAGCTACTGGCCGATGATCTGGCCCTCGCCGGAACCGGTCGCACTGACGCTCCACACCGGCACCAGCACGCTTGACCTTCCCGTGCGCCCCCTGCGCGGAGGTCCGAAGCTGCGGGCGTTTGAGCCGGCTGAGGAAGCAGCACCCATGGCGGTCAAACAGCTCACCCAGGCCCCGGGGCCGCAACACCGTGACACGCGATGTGCTGACCGGCCGGGTCGAGGTCTTGTCGGAACGTGGCAGTGGCGTCTACCGGATCGAGGATCACGGCATGGAGTTCGCCCGCAACACGATCGAGCGCATGGCGATTACCGAAGGCGACCCGCTCTCGGCCGAAACCGAAGTGACACTGACCAGTCACATGAAACGCGATGACTTCGAAGTCGACATCAACGCCCGCACCCACCTGCGCGCCGCCGGCGAGACCTTCACGCTGACGGCAGATCTTGATGTCTGGGAAGGCAAGAACCGGATTCTGGCCAAAAGCTGGTCCGTGCCGATCAAACGGCACGGGATTTAGTTTTTTTAGTCTCAGGCGCCGGCACGTGCTCCGCTCACTTGGCTTACGCCGCATGCGCGGCGGGCTCGCCGTCGGCCTATCCGGCCTCCCGCTCTAACCACCACCCCAGGTGTCATCCCGGACACGGGAGCGGAGTGACCGCAGATACGGGATCTCGATCAGGCACGACAGACAGATTGTTACGACCCGAGACACCGGCTCTCCCAGAGCCTGCCCCGGACTACGATCCGGGGGTCGGCTGGGGTGACACAATTCTTGAAGGCAGCGCTGATCTGCACTGAGGTGGTGCATATGGAGGAAGGTCCCTTGGGGCCGGCGCTTGAGGCTAAACGAACAAAAAGCGGAGCGGACGCCGGCGCCTGAGGCTAAACAAACAAAACCAACCTCAAGCAGCAGCCGTCAGCCCAGCCAGATAAGTCACCGCGAAGTGTCTTGCCAGGGCATCGGTGCTGCCGACGCCGCTGCGGGCAAGGCCGCTGCTGCGGGCGAGCGAAATGATGCCGTGGAGGCCTGCCCACAGAGTGCGTGCCGCGGTCGCCTGCTCGGTCGCGCTGAGCCCAAGCGGCGCCAGGGCGTGTTCGACGCGGGTCAGGCCGTCGGCGATCTGGTGGGAGAAACTCTCGGGGATTTCGCTGCCACCGGGCAGGCTGAAATCAAACAGCGTGCGCCACAGTGCCGGTTCGTCGCGTTCGTAGGTAAGGTAACCATCGACCAGGGCGAGCACATCAGCCCTGACCTTGCCGCTCAGATTGACTGCGTCGAGCCGTTCGAGAATCTCGGCCAGAATCACGCTTTTCAGCGCGACGATCAGGGCGTCGAGGTTGTCGAAGAGCTGATAGATCGTGCCTGGCGAATAACCGATGTCGCCTGCGATCCTGCGTGCCGTGATCGCTTCGGGGCCGTCGGTCGCAGCAACATGGCGCGCTGCATCCAGCATCATCTGGTGCAACTGATCGCGTGTGTGGTCGGACCGCCGGGCCATGGTCGCTGTCTCCAAAAATTCCTTTCCTCAATATATTGAACATCGTGTAGTAACCACCCAATTAATAAACTATTGTTTAATTATGAGGTTGCCGGGATGCCGCACCAGGGCCTTGGACGACAGGGATCACCTGCCTATCTAGCGCAACGGTGGGGCGAAGGTGTTTGTTGTTGCGGCGATGGCAGGCTGGATCAGCCTTGAAACCGGTGCCGGGCTCTGGCCGGCGGCCTATCTCGCCGCCGGTGCCGGCATAGCCTGTGTCCTGGTTCTGGAAGCCTTGCTGCCCTATCGCGCCGCGTGGTAGCCCGATGCGGGCAGCCTGCGCGTCGATTTCATCTATCTCGTTGTCGTCCAGATTGCCCTGCCAATGGCTCTTGTGGCCACGATTGCCGACCTGGCTCTGGTGTTCATGGCATCCCATGACCTGGCGATTGGATTGTTATGGCCACATAACTGGCCGATCGTCCTGCAGGCCACGGCGATTCTCGTGATTGCCGAGTTGCCGCGTTACGGCCTCCATCGTTTGCTCCACGGCAAGGCTGGTCTGTGGCGTTTCCATACCATTCATCATGCCCCCGACCGTCTCTATGCGCTCAACGTGGCACGTTTTCACCCCGGTGAAAAAGCGGCACAATGGCTGGTCGATGTCCTGCCGTTCGTGCTGCTGGGTGTTGCCGGGGAGCCGCTGGCGCTGGTCTTTGTGTTCTATGCGGTGCACGGCTTTGCCCAACACGCCAACTGGTCGGTGCGTCTGGGTTGGTTCAACTGGCTCGTGGCGGGTCCGGAGCTGCACCGCTGGTACCATGCGATCGACGCCCCCGATGGCGGGGTCAATTTTGGCAACAACCTGATCGTCTGGGACATCCTTTTCGGAACCCGTTTTTTGCCTGCCGGATCGAACGTGACTGAGGTCGGGATGACAGGGCAGATCATCCCAAAGGGTCTCCTTGGCCAATGGTTGTATCCGTTCAGGCGGTCCGCGCCATGACGGTCGGTTCGGGCTTGCGCATGGCGATGGCTCGTTGCGCCTCTGCCTTGCTGCTGCGTAGGTTCCGCCGGTCGCTCGAAAACCCACAGGAAGCTCAACGGGGGGCCCTGCTTTCAATTCTGCACCGCCAGAGAGAGACCCGCTTTGGCCGCCGGCACGGTTTCGATGCCATCCACGATCTGGGTGATTACCGCAATGCTGTTGCGCCACAGGATTAAGAGACTCTCGCACCATGGATCGAACGACAACGGCTTGAGGCAACACCGGAACTCACGATCGATCAGCCGCTTGCCTATGCACGGGCAAGCGGCACCACGGCGGCGGCCAAGCTGATTCCGGTCACTGCGGCGGGCAGAGCTCTGATGGTGCACCATCAACGTTGGACCATGGCCGTGCTGGCGGGGCAGGCCGATATTCTTTCTGGCGCTATCGGCGCCTTGGTCGGCGACGCCAATGAAGACCGCGCGCCTCTCGGGCAGCCCTGCGGGGCCGCGACCGGTCTGGTCTGCGCGGCTCAGCCGTGGTGGGTCCGGCGTAAGCTGGTAATGCCGCCTGGTGTCTTTGCGATCAGGGACGTCACCGCGCGCTATCGTGCCTTTGCCTTGTTGTTGCTGGCCCGACGGGATCTCTCGGCCCTGCCACGGCCAACCCCTCGACCTTGCTGCGTATTCTCGACGTGGCGAGTGGCGACTTCACGCTTTTGATCGATGGTATCGGGCGTGGGTCGGCGAATGTCATTCCAGAGTTGACGCATGGCGAAGAAACACTGGTCTCGGGTTGTTTGCATGCCGACAGGGCCCGTGCCGACCGGCTCACACGAATCGGTCCGTTACAGCCGTGCCTGTGGCGGCCTGCTCTGAGGGCGGCGATGACCTGGCGGGGCGGCAGTTGTGGATTTGCCGCAAGCCGTCTGGCCGAACGCCTTGGCGGAGTGGTACCGGTATGTGATCCTGGTTATCTCGCCAGTGAACTTGTCGGCACGCTCAATCTCGACCCCTCGATCGACCTGCAGGCCCCCATGCTGGACGACCATGTCTTTGAATTTGCCGATGCGACCCATCGTGGGCAGTCCGAGACGCAGATGCTCGGCCTCCACGAGATCGAGCCTGGCCGCGACTACGCTCTCTTCGTTACGACCGTCGATGGTCTCTATCGCTATCGCATGAACGATGTTGTCCGAGTCACGGGGTTTTCCGGGGCTACGCCGACCCTGCGTTTCGTCCAGAAGAGCGAAGGTTTCACCAGCATCACCGGCGAGAAACTTCACGAATCGCAGGTTCGCGACGCGGTTGCTGCAGAATGCAGGCAACACGGCCTGAAGCCGGTTTTTTTCATGGCGCTCGTCGATGACGAGTGTGCCCGTTACACAGTCTACCTCGAACTCGCCCAGGGCCCCCCACCGCCCGGCATTGCCGGGGCGATTGATCGGGCTTTGGGGGAGCGCAACATCGAATACCGCGCCAAACGCGCAAGCGGCCGGCTGGGAGCACTGAAGGACGTGCCCGTGGTCGAAGGAACAAGCCATCGATTCCGTCTGCATTGTGTCGGGCGGGGGCAGCGCGATGCCCAGTTCAAATCGATCCCGCTCACCACGCGTTATGCCTGCTCGTTCGATTTTGATGCCTGCAGGCCGGCAGCAGCGTGATGGCGCCCGCACCCAGAATTTCGATCGGAACCTTTCCGGTCCGTCTGCGCCACGTCTTTCGTCACGCCTCTGGCGAACATGCACAGGCGAGCAATGTCATCGTCATGATCGAAGATGCCGACGGCCTGCGCGGTTGGGGCGAGGGCTGCCCGCGACCCTATGTCACCGGCGAAACATGCCAGAGCGCGGTGACCTTCCTGAAACACCACGGCCATGACCTCGTATCGGAGGTCCAGGATGCAAACGGTTTGAGACGCTGGATCAGCGAACATGAGGCCATGATCGACAGTGCTCCGGCGTCTTACTGCGCCCTTGAACTCGCCACGCTTGATCTGTTCGGTTAGCGTGAAGCGCTCACCGTGGAAAGACTGATCGGTGCAGAGTGTCGGGTCGATCGGCTCCAGTTCTCCGCCGTCCTGGGCTATGCGCCTTGCTGGCCGACCGGGTTGCTGGCCCTGCGTTACTTCGCCAATGGCTTTCGCTCGGCCAAGCTGAAGCTTGGACCCGATGCCGGACGCAACTGTGCCAATCTTCTTGCCCTGACACCGTTTCCTCGGGTCCGGGTCGACGCCAACAACCTCTGGGCCGATGCAGCTTCGGCATATCGGGGGCTTGTCGGGTTCCATGATCGCATCGATGCGATCGAAGAGCCGGTCGCGCCCGGGGATCTCGCTGCCGCGTTTCGGCTTTCCGAGGCTCTGGAGCGCCCGATCATCCTTGATGAAAGCCTGTATTCGCGCCGACAGCTCGACGCGTTGTCGGTTTGTCCCGAACGATGGATCGTCAACCTGCGGGTCTCCAAACTCGGCGGCCTCATTCGTGCGCTTGAGGTTGCCGGTGCGGCGCAGGCCGCCGGGATTGAAGTGATCGTAGGCGCGCAGATTGGCGAAACCAGCGTTCTGACGCGCGCCGCCCTGGCCCTCCATGCCGGCCTTGACCAGCCCGCTGTCGAACAGGAAGGCGCGTTTGGCACCAGATTGCTGGGAACCGATCTCGTGGACCGTCCGCTCATGTTTGCTGATGGAGGCTGGATCGACACCGCAAAACTGCCGGAACTGCAACGACCGGGATTGGGTCTCGCTGTCAGGGCAGACCGGTTGGAGCCGTCATGATGCCGCGCGCGCGGCTTCCTTGAAGGCATTGACCAGAAAACGTGATGCCGCCTCTAGCGCGCCGGGGTCAATGCCGTGGCCGACCCCGGGGCTGGTGTGCCACTGGGCCGGCACATCGTGTGCCGCCAAACCTGACACGGCGGCCTGGAGCGACGCATAAGGCACAACCGGGTCCTGATCGCCGTGGCAGAGCAGGACCGGCGGGCGGCTCCTGATGTCGGTTTCCAGGTTTTCTTCGTCGATCAGCATGCCGGAATATCCAACGACACCGGCGATCGCCTTTTCCCTGCGCAGGGCGACGTAAAGCGCCATCATGCAGCCTTGGCTGAAGCCGACCAGGGCGAGCCGACTGTCGTCGAGCTTCAGACGTTCCAGTTCGGTATCGAGATAGGCATTGATCAGATCGGCGGCGCGGTCATAGCTCTGTTTCAGGCGCTCGAGCCGGTCGTCGGTGAAGCTGTACCACTGGCGGCCCATCGGATTCTGATCACAGGGGTCGGGCGCATTGGGGCTGGTGAAACGGGCATGGGGCAGGGCCGGCTGCAGTGTCGGCGCCAGGCCGATCAAATCGTTGCCATCCGCGCCCCAGCCATGAAGCAGGACCACAAGCTGGCGGGGCTCACCGCTTTTGGGCGGGATGACGGGTCCAGACAACATCATGATCGGCTCTTTCCTGTGTTCTGGTGGCGGGTTCTGGTCGCGACGAGACTTTGCCGGAACGGTGGTGCAAGTCCAGTGCGACGTCGTGGGCATGATTTCCAAGGTCCAGTAGTTTATGACCGTAGCGTCATGTTGTCCCTGTTTCTCAAGAGCCTTGTCATCGGTCTCGCGGTGGCGATGCCCATGGGTCCTATCGGTATCCTGATCGTGCGCCGCACGCTTGTTCTGGGATTCCGCCGGGGCATGGAAGGCGGATTGGGCGTGGCTGCCGCCGATGGCCTCTATGCCGTGATGGCGGTGTTCGGCGTGACCGCGGTGACGGCGCTGCTGGTCGAACAGCAGGCCTGGTTCCAGGGTGTCGGCGGGCTTGCCCTGCTCTGGATTGGAGCCTCGATCATGCGTCGTCCCGCGCCGGCGCTCGGCTATGCGTCGGATCAGACCGGCGCGCGCGATGTCGGTGGCGGCTTCCCGGTCATGGTGGGACTGACGCTGGCCAATCCCGCAACGATCCTTTCCTTTGCCGCGATTTTCGCCAGCATGGGCCCCTTGACCGACGGCGGTGATGTTCTGACTGCCTCGGTCATGACCGCAGCCGTGTTCATCGGCTCGCTGGTCTGGTGGATTGCGCTCACTGCTGTGGTCTCAGCAGTGCGCCAGCGCATTTCATCCAAGGTGATGCTCTGGCTCAGCCGTGGTGCCGGCGGCCTGATTGTCGTCTTTGGCGTTGTTGCCCTTGTACTGGCGCTGGCATGACCCTGGTCACGCGCTTTGCTCCCAGCCCGACCGGTCTGCTTCATCTTGGCCATGCCTGGTCGGCCCTTCTTGGCTGGCGGCACGCGCGCGAGGCCGGTGGAAAGATTCTGTTGCGAATCGAGGATATCGACACCGAACGCTGCCGCCCGGAGTTTGACGCCGCGATCATGGAGGATCTGGCCTGGCTTGGTCTCGATTGGGACGGCCCGGTGCGGCGGCAATCCGAACACTTTGCAGATTTCAAAGCCGTGCTTGATCAACTGAAGGCAAATGCGCTGGCCTATCCCTGCTTCTGTACCCGCAGGCAGATCGAGGCCGAAGTCGCGGCTTCCCAGAGCGCCCCGCACGGTCTTCTCGGTCTGATCTATCCCGGCACCTGTCGCGCGCTTTCAGACGCCGAACGAATCGAGCGGATCGCTGCCGGTGAAAACCACGCCTGGCGGTTCGACGTTGCCGAGGCGGCACGGCGTGTCGGTGATCTGACCTGGATCGAAGAAGGCCAGGGGATAATGGCTGTCGATCCTCTGGTTGGTGGAGATGTCGTGCTGGCGCGCAAGGACACGCCGAGCAGCTACCATGTGGCCGTCACCCATGACGATCAGTTCCAGGGCATCACCTGGATCACGCGCGGCCAAGACCTCTATCCCTCGACCCACATTCATCGCCTGCTCCAGGCCCTGATGGGCTGGGACGCCCCGGCCTACCGCCATCACGGCCTGCTGGTGGATGAAGAGGGCAAACGGTTCGCCAAACGCGACCGTGCGCTGACGCTTCGCAGCCTGCGTGAAGCCGGGAAAACACCAGAGCAGGTTCTGGCCCTGGCAGAAAAGCTGGCCGCGCAGATCTGAGACAATCCTGGGCTGGCGATCCAGCCTCAGCCGAACAGATCACCCTGGGCGGACTTCGGAGCAGGTTGCGGCTCGTCTTCGTTCGCTGGTTCCAGGCAGTCGGGACTGTCGTTCCTCACATTGTTGACCAAGGTCGTGACCGGATCGGCGATCAGTTCGCCGTCGGGCAGGGCGGTAAGCAGTTCTGCCAGCCCATCGGTCGCCTCTTGCGATGTGGCAAGCCAATGTTCCATGTGATCGCCCAGCAGAATCACCGGCGCACGATGGTGGATGGGCTTGAGGCTTTCGGGTGCATCGGTGGTGACGATCGTGAAGGTCTCGACCGGCTCGCCACCCTTTTCCCAGCGTTCCCACAGACCGGCAAAGGTGAAGGGTTCGCCATCGGGCCGGTGGATGTGGAATGGCTGCTTGGGCGCGCCCTTGCCCCTGCTTTGCCATTCATAGAACCCGTCGGCGGGGATCAGGCACCGACGGCTGCGAAAGGCCTCCCGGAAGGCCGGTTTTTCGGCCACTGTGTCGGCCCGCGCGTTGATCATCTTCGAACCTATGGAAAGGTCCTCGGCCCAGAACGGCACCAGCCCCCATTTTAATTTGACCATGGCGCGACCGCCGTCTTCCATACGCACGGCAATCACATCCTGGGTCGGGGCGATGTTGTAACGGGGTTCCAGGTTGGGGACGATATCGAGGCCCAGCATCTTTGCGATCTGGTTTGGCGGGCCTTTCAGGGTAAAACGTCCACACATCTAATGAACGTAGCAATTTGGCGGGTAGACAGCCATGGCTGACGACATCTTCGACGCTTCGGTTTACCGACCGACCGGCGGCTTTATGGGGGCACCCAACCGGTATGACCTGGAAGCCTGTCGACTCGCTGTTCTGGGCATGCCGTTCGATTGCGGTGTGCATCCCACCCGTGTCGGTTCGCGCCAGGGGCCGGCGGCGATCCGCGACCAGTCGGGACTGGTGCGGCCCTATCAGCCGCCCCATGCCGATTTCAATCCACTTGAGGTGCTGGGCGTGGTCGACTGCGGCGACGCGGTCTGTTTGCCCGGTAGGCCCGAGCCCTCGTTCGAAGTGATGGAGGAAGCGGTCTGGCGGATCGCAAGCCGTGGCCCCGCGACCCTGACGATGGGCGGCGACGGCACCGTCACCCTGCCACAGCTTCGTGCCTGGAAGCGGGTGCATGCGGACCTCTGCGTGCTCCATATCGATGCCCACACCGATACCTATCCGGTTACAGGCCAGGAACGGGTCTCGACAGCGACAACCTTCACGCTGGCGGCTGAAGAAGGCCTGATCGATACCGCCAACACCCTCCATGTCGGCGCCAGGGGCCCGACCTTCATGGGTGGCGTGTTCGAATTCACGCGGGGGTTGGGCTACGAGCTGATTCCCGATGCCGACATGCGCCGTGATGGTTTCGCGGCTGTCGTCAA
>JABIUG010000337.1 GCA_018700655.1 Rhodospirillaceae bacterium
ACGGCACATTCATTCACACGAGGATGAACACCTAGAAGAAGACCGGGTGAAAGGACGGGCCGGCCGAAGCCGGCCCGCTCTGGTTATTCGTGGGTAACGAAGTCGAAGGCCTTGTCTGCGTGAAAGTAGAACCGGCAAGGTGTGTTTGAGACACAGGCCGTCGCATGCACGGCATTGGCGGGAACATACCAATAGGAACCTGCTTCCATTTCCGGCGGATTGGCCTCTCCAGCAAACGGGTTGGTCATTGTGCCTTCGATCACGACCCCATGGTAGGCGCCCGAATGGGTGTGAAGCGGCGTGGTGAAGTTGGGCTCGAAAGTGCCAAACGTACCGTGGGCGCCCTCACCCCGGTTGCCCCAGGCTCCGGCCATCGCGATCATCGGGTTGAGTGGCTCGAAAACCTGATCGCCACGCGGGAGAACGATCGGTGCATCGGCGTCAAACGCCAGGGCCGGCAGGGCCATCACCATGGCGGCCATCAGGGTTCTGGCGCGTAGAATTGTCTTGAGCATGAAATCATCCTTGTCGTGTTGGTGAAGTAAACGCCATGACCATGCGTCCGCCTCTCTCGCCACGGAATGACAGCACGTCCGCCAAATCATACCGATCGTCCAGAAACACGAATGTGAGACGACGCTGCATTCCATTTCATATTGTGCGCGAGCAGGATGTCTCGTCCCGGGAGGCGACGGCCATGAGTGACCCCTTGAGCGAAATACTGCGCCTCGTGCGGCTGACCAGCAGCGTCTACTTCCTGCACGACATGAAGGCCCCATGGTCGATGCGAATCGACAAGGGCCCCCATGCCGTCTTTCACCTCGTCGCCGCAGGGCGTTGCAAGGTCATCACCGGGGCCGGCACCATCGAGGCAGAAACCGGCGACGTCGTCGTCTTTCCCCGTGGGGACGACCACGAGCTGGCAAGCGAACCTGGCGCACCACGCTCTCGTCCCGGTCTCGAGGTCGTCCAGGCAATCCATGGTGGCCAGGAGCCGTTCGACGGCGACGGCCCAGCAACGCGGCTGTTATGTGGCCACTTTTCCTATGATGCCGATCTCGGCAGTACCGTGTTCGACGGTCTGCCCGACTGTGTCCATGTTCGCGCCTTCGACCGGATGGCCTTCGCTTGGCGACAGCGTCGTGCCCCTGCTCGTGCGTGAAATGAACCTTGGTGCGCCAGGCTCTGAAACGGTCGTCACGCGCCTGGCCGAAGTCCTGTTGATCCAGGTTCTAAACCGCCATGTCCAGGCCAGTCCGCCGTCATCGGGCCTGCTGGTTGCGCTCAGTGACAGCCGGCTTGCCCGCGCCATTCAGGCAATCCACGACCAGCCCGAGAACCCCTGGAGCCTTGAGGAACTGGCACACCGGGCCGGTATGTCGCGCTCGTCCTTTGCGGAACGTTTTCATGATGTCGCCGGGGTGACGCCAAACCATTACCTCACTCATTGGCGTATGGTCCGGGCACGCCAACTCCTGGAAGATACCGACAATGCCATCGTCCAGGTTTCTGAATCCGTCGGTTACAGCTCCGAACTTGCGTTCGCTCGGGCCTTCCAGCGCCTGTTCGGCACCACGCCGTCGCGTTTTAGGCGACGATCAAGACAGGCTCAGCAGTCTCTGGCCGGCTGACGGGCTGCCGTAATCCCGGCACCCAAAGGGCTCTGGCCGACATCGCCGCGCATCTCGCGCAGAGGCATCACGACCAGGGAAAACAGCGCCAATGGTGTCCACGGCAGGCCGGAAACCACGATGATGGCAAACGGCAGGTTGAGATCACCTTCGAGGCCGAGTTCGCCGGGCCAGACAAAACAACCCAGCCCGGCCGCAATCATCATCGTGACCGCGAGCAGATCGACCAGAGCAAAGGCGATCCAGCGCGCCCGCAGGGTTCGGGGTGTGACACGTTTGGCGATGATCAAAGCCGCGGTCATCACCACGGTCATGACCAGTGCCCAGCCCAGCGCACCGAGGAAACCGGAACCCGTCACAGGGTCAACACTCTAACAACCACCCTCAACGTGCACGGGCGTCCTGCCACTGATACCAGCGCTGCACGATCGGCAGGAACCAGGGGTTGCCGTCATAGAACGGGATGGTGGTGAACTCGAGCTGGTCAAAGGCCGTCTTGCCCTCGGGGTCGCCCATGATCTTGAGCGCCGCCTTCATGCCCAGATAGGTTTGCTTGACCACCCCCGAACCGTTGCACGCGAGCGCATAGTGGATGCCATGGCGTTCGCCAGTATGGGGCAGTTTGTCGAAGGCAAAGGCGACATTGCCGGTCCAGCTATGGGTCACCTTGACGTCCTGGAGTTCCGGGAAAATACCGCACATGAACTGATGCAGGATGCGTCCGCTTTCGGCGGTTTCGACATCACGTGTCTTGGCGCGACCGCCGAATATCACCCGTTTCCGATCCGGTGACGGGCGGTAGTAATAGAGGATGTTCTTGGTATCGGCGATCATGCGGTGGTTGGGGAAAAGTTCGGTGATCCTCTCTTCGCCCAGATCCTCGGTCGCGATGATGTAACTGCCGACCGGAACCAGACGCCGGCGCAGATCCTGTGCCGCCGCTGGCGTGTAACCATTGGTCATGACTGCGACGTGTTTGGCCTTCACCGTGCCGCGCGTCGTCGTCACCGAAAAACTGCTGCCTTCACGGCTGATCCCGGTCACCGGAGAGTATGCGGCAATCGGAACACCGGCCGCCTTCACACGCTCCAGGAACTCCTGGTGATAGACCGCCGGATGTAGGCCGCCGCCCGCAAGCCTCACCTGACCGCCATGATAGACATCGGTCTTGATCTCACTGTGCTGCTCGCTGCGGGGAATCATGTAGCCCGTGTCGATCCCGACTTCGGCCTTCACTTCCTCGATCCTGCGGGCCATCGCTTCATAATCGCTGGGCGCATGGGCACCGATGAAACGACCGACTTTCTGGTATTGGCACTGGATCTGCTCACCGGCCAGGAATTCCTCAAAGAACTCCAGAGAACGCTCGGTTTCGTGGATCATGTCGACGGCGGCTTGGCGGCCATACTTGGCCTTGAGATCAGTATAGCTCAGTTTCAGGCCGCTTCCGGCCATACCGCCGCTTCGTGAACTTGCGCCATGGCCCGGCTCCTTGGCCTCCAGGATCAGGACATTGCGCCCGGCCCGTGCCAGATGCAGGGCGCAGGACATCCCGGCATAGCCGGATCCGACTATCGCTACATCGACCTGATCGGGAATGGAAATTTCGGGCCATTCGGGCCTGGGTGCCAGATCCCACCAGTACGGTGTCGCCTTCCACCCATCGACGAAGATATCTCCAGCCATATTCCCGTTCCCTGCACTAAAGCTGGCACAAGATTGATCCATGCGTTACCGCGCGGCAACCGGTCGTGACCGGTAATTCGACCACAGACGACGGATGACCCCGCGAGTGCGACGCAATCTGACCGATTTGCCCCCCGTCTGCATGCCATAAGCGAGCCCTCAGCGTGGTTTGCAGGAGACGCAGGATGACCGAAGATCAGGAACAAGCCGGACGCAAGGGCCGCCGTGGACGCGGTGACCGGGGCGGCAGCGGCGCGCGGCGCGCGCAGCGCAGCCAACGTTTTGACACCACACCCCTGCCTTACATCCAGCGCAAGATCCCGGTTCTCGACGTGCTTTCCGAAGAAGGCCTCGAGATCATCGAGAACAATGCCGAGACGATCATGGAAGAGGTCGGCATCAAGATCGTCGATG
>JABIUG010000338.1 GCA_018700655.1 Rhodospirillaceae bacterium
CCAGCAGAGATGGGGTTTTCCTCAGAACGACTTGCGCGCATTCACCCTGCGATGGAACGCCATATCAGCGGAGACAAGCTGGCTGGTGTGGTCACCCTGCTCGCGCGTGACGGCCAGGTGTTTCACCACGAAGCATTCGGCGGACTCACGCGCGACGGCGGTGCGCCGATGTCCACCGACGCCATCTTCCGTCTCTACTCGATGACCAAACCTATCACCTGCGTGGCACTGATGACGCTCTACGAGCAGGGCCACTTCCAGCTCACAGACCCGGTATCAAAGTTCATTCCCGAGTTCGGGCACTTGAAGGTCGCGGTCGAAGACGGATCGGACGTTACGCTGGTCGATCTCGATGAGCCGGTGACGATCCACCAACTTCTGACCCATACCACCGGCCTCACCTACAGCTTCTGGGAGTACGGCGCAGTCGAGGAGCGCTATCGGGCGGCACGGGTAAGCGCGGGCCAGACGCTGGCCGACTTTGTGACCGGCCTGGCGAAGCTACCGCTCGCGTTTCAGCCGGGCACGGCCTGGCGCTACAGCTTCGCGCATGACGTCGTGGCGCGGCTTGTCGAGGTCATCAGCGGCCAGGACTTCGACGCCTACCTCAGCGAACATCTGTTCGATCGTCTGGGTATGGTGGACACAGGCTTCCATGTGCCCCGCGACAAACACCATCGCTTCGCCTCGATGTATGGCAGCGGCGAAGTTCTCGGCCCCGACATCACCGGCACCCGGCTCTTCGATGACCTCGATGCCGGCAGAAATGCGCTTATCGGCGGGCCCGTCGACAGCCTGGAATCATCTCCGCACAAGGTGCTGCGCGGAGGCCACGGCCTCGTCTCCACCGCCACAGACTACCTCGCCTTCTGCCAGATGATGCTGAACGGTGGCGAGCTCGACGGTCAACGTATCCTCGGGCGCAAGACCGTGGAACTGATGACCGCCAACCACCTCGCGCCGAAGCTGTTTCCGATCGAGGAAGGCGGACTCTCCAAGCCAGGCTGCGGCTATGGCCTCGGTTTTGGTGTGATGATGGACGTGGGGCGCAGCGGAACCATCGGCTCAAACGGCGAATTTTACTGGTCCGGCGCCGCTTCGACTTCCTTCTGGATCGACCCTGCCGAACGGTTTATCGGCATCCAGCTCACCCAATTTCAGCCGATGAGCGCCTTCCCCAACGCGGAGGACTTCAGGGTCGCCGCCTACCAGGCGATGATCAGTTAACCGCGCGCCATGGCACCGATCCGGGTGTTGTTGCAATCTTGATCGGCTCTAACCTGGAAGATGAACCACCACTTCGGGCTCGCCGCTTTGGTCATCATCGTCGTCGGGCTCTTCGTCGGGATCTTCATGCAGCCGCTCTGCTTCTTCCTTCAGGCGATAGAAGGAGCGGATCGAAAACGGAAACGTCGCCAGATAGAGAACGGCAATCAGCGTGAGGCTCAACCAGGGCCATTCGGCAATTCCTGCAAAGGTCAGAGCCGCCAGGACCAGGACCGGCAACACATAGGGTTGCGGTATCTTGAGTGTCTTGAACGAGAACGTCGGTACCCGGCTCACCATCAGGCTTGCCATGATGATCGCCCAGCCACCGACGACGAGCGGATGAGAAACCAGCTCGATATCAAGGGCCAACCACAAAACGATCGGCAACAGGGCTATCAGGCCCCCCGCCGGGGCCGGGACGCCCGTGAAATAGTTACGGGCATAGGGCGGCAACTTGCCGAGCAGACTGTTGAAGCGGGCCAGGCGCAGCCCGCAACAGACAATGAAAAAGAGCGCCACCGCCCAACCCAGTCCACCAGCTGTCTGCAGGGACCAGAAATACAGAACCAACGCTGGCGCAACGCCGAAGCTGACGATATCGGCGAGTGAATCGAGCTGCGCCCCGAAATCACTTGTTGCGTTCAATATGCGCGCCATGCGCCCGTCCAGGGCATCAAGGATGGCCGCCAGCAGGATCGCTGCGACGGCAAGCTCCCATCGCGCCTCGATCGCGAAACGTATTGCTGTGAGGCCCGAACAGACCGCCGAGACAGTGATGATGTTGGGTATCAGCTTTCCTAGCGTCAGGCCTTTCAGGCGCGGAATGCGACGAGCTCTGCGAAGTCTGCGGCGACGGGATCGGAGCATCAGCGCACCATGCCTTCCGCGGCGGTCACATCGGTCGCGGCCAGGTCCGCCAGCACCGTCTCCGCCGCAACACACAATTGCCCGACACAAACCTGCGGCGGCACGCCATCAGGCAAATAGACATCAACCCTGCTGCCGAAACGGATCATGCCGAACCGCTCGCCCGCAGACACGGCCTGATCGGTTGTCAGGTGGCACAGGATCCGGCGCGCAACGAGCCCGGCAATCTGCACGAAAGCGATATCCTGCCCCTCCTCTGTCGTCATGCGGACCGATTGACGTTCATTCTGTTCGCTCGCCTTATCGAGTGAAGCATTGAAGAATTTTCCGGGTCGATA
>JABIUG010000339.1 GCA_018700655.1 Rhodospirillaceae bacterium
CAGACGACGCACCTGGCTCAAGGCATCGAGCGCGCGTCCGGCGTCGCCTGGTGGAAGAGCCTTGGTTGCTGCCGCTTCGAGCAGGGACCATTTGGCACGCTGATAGCTCGTTAGAAAATCGGCAAATGTGTCGTCGCGAACAAGGCGCTGATCACCGGCTTCGCTCTGGTTTCCAAGGGTGTTGATGCAGGTGGCTGCATCAGCAAGGACGGTGGCGACCGCTGCCCGTGCCAGCCTATCATGGAGGTAGCGTTCCTGCCGGTACAGGAGATCGGCAGCGCTGGCAGCCTGGGCCGCGCTGCCGAGTTAGCGCGTGACCCGTAGGGCGCGCGGCAAGGCCTCGGCCGCCGCCCTGGGCAGGGTTTCCATGCGGATCGAGGTTGCGAACTCCGTGATCGCCTCGCCCAGTGTCGCAATGGCCTCACTCTCCCGGCGCAGGCGTTTGGGGCGGGTTCGATCGTCGACCAGGGCAGTCAGCGCAAGGCCATGGACCAGAGAGGCCAGACGGCGCAGCTCCCGGCCGAGCGCATCCATGGCCAGAACCGGAGCCGAGAGAACGGTGTTGTCGAGATGCTGGGGCCTGCTCTGGTCCTCCTCGGCTGTGCGGAACAGTTTCTCCAGACGGTCGGCCATGGGGTTGGCGAAGGGAAGCAGCAGTGCCAAACCCATCAGGTTGAAGACGGTGTGGAACAACGCCAGAAGCGGAACAGGATCGTCGGCGACATCGAACCACGCGCCGATCAGCGAGATGAAGGCTATAAACGCCGGCAACATCGCGATCGCAACAAGACCCGTAACGGCATTAAAGACAAAGTGGCCCACGGCGACACGCTTGGCGTTTGGTGTTGCCTTGATGACTGCAAAAAACGCGGTGGAGGTTGTCCCGACATTGGCGCCGATAATGGCCGCGGCCGCGGCCGCGGCTTCGATACCGATGACCGACTGTGTGGCGGCGGTCAGGATGATGGCGATCGCCGCGCTGGAAGATTGGGTCAGGACCGTGGCGATGAAACCCAGTCCGACATAGATCAGGATGCCGACGAACCCTTCGTCGGCGACGACAAGCTGTCCGCCCAAATCGCCTGACATGCCGGCGAAGGCTTCCTTGAGGATCGCGAGCCCCAGAAAGAAAAGGCCGAAGCCGGCAAGTGCGTTGCCCAACCCCTCCAGGCGTTTGCCTGATGCGGCCATACGCAGGGCGACACCGAGCGCCAGGATTGGAAGCGCCATCGCGTCGATCTTGAATCCCAGCCCGGTGATCGAAACCAGCCAGCCCGTCATGGTGGTGCCGACATTGGAGCCAAAGACCACGGCCAGCGCCTGACGCAACGTCAACACGCCCGCATTGGTGAAACCCAGGGTCGCGACGGTGACCGCGCTGGACGATTGCACCACAGCCGTCACCAGAGCGCCGCTCGATGCGCCACGCAGAGGCGTCGAGGTCCAGTCGCGCAGCACAATACGCAGGCCTGCGCCACCGAAGAGCTTCAGGCCATCGGTCATCATCGCCATGGCAAGCAGAAACAGCGCCAAGCCGCCTGCAGCCGTGAGGAATGTCGCTATCATCAGTCTGGGCCAGAGCCGATCCCGTTGTGATTGCATCAATCTGTACGGGTGAATCTGCTCTTTTTCTTTGATCTAGATCGGATCGGGAGGGCGGTTGCTTCGGTTGGGCCCCCGGTCTTTTCGTGCGCTGCAGGCAAACAGGGCGACGGATGTCAATCCGGCGGGAAGCTTGAGAGCACGGGCTGTTGCGGCATCATTGATGCCGTCGACCATGACCACAGACCGGCAGGGTTTCGATCCCACCACGCGACGATCGTGTTTCGGCAAAGTCGCGGCGTGTACGGCCTGTCGAAAGCAAACTGGTGAAGCCTGCCAGGGCGTCGGGCATCAGCCCTCGCCGTCGTCGGGCGCATCGAACGTGGCGACCGGTGCGACAATGGCATCCTGGCGGGGCAGCTTGTCGGGCTGGTGCCAGCCCGGCTGAACCGACAGTCGACCCATCCATGCCAGCATCTTGCGTTTCTGCGTGAGGTCGAGCCCGGCCTCGCCGGCAAGGTAGATGTAACCGGCAGCCGAGATGTCGGCGATCGAGGGGCCGTCGCCGACCAGCCATTCCCGGTCCGTGAGGTGCCGGTCGACCAGCTCAAAGGCGGCGTTTGCGCGGTCCTGGAAAAACGTGATCACCGCCAGGTCGTAGTCGGCCCAGCGCAGGCCGAAGCGGGCCTGGGAAATTCCATTGGTGAGTTTGTTGCTGGTCCAGGCCATCCATTCCTGGATGCGGCGGCGTTCAGCCTCGTCACGCCCGCCGAACCGGCCGGTAAAATCGGCGAGATAACGCAGGATCACGTCTGACTGGGTCAAAGTGTTGCCGTCATGGAGCAGCACCGGAACTTCCTGAAACGTGTTCATCGCCGTGAAACCGTCGTCTTTGGTCGCGCCGGCAAAGATATCGACATGGCGGTAATCGTAGGCCTGCCCGGCCAGCGCCAGCAAAAGGGCGGCCTTGTATACGTTGCCGGATTCAAAGTGGCCATAAAGCGTGAACTCGGGCGCGGGCATGGCAGGCTCCAGTCCTAGTGATCCTCACGCCGGGCGAGCAGGCGCGAACGCAGGCCGAGTGCCAGGATGATGAAACCGAGAAGGGCGATGCCGCCCGGCATCCACGCCGCACTGGAGCGAACCGCCTTGAGCGTGCTGACGGCTTCCTCGGCCGAAACGACTACGCCGTTTTCGTTCTCAAGCTGCCAGATCGTCATGGTGTCGATTTCTTCGGGTGCATCTTCCCAGAGGTAATAGATGGCAGGCCCCGATGTGATGGCGTCACGCAGCTCAAAATAGTTCGGCATCGAGGTGCTGTAGAGAACGATGCGTTCGCCGGGGTTCAGGACCGCCTGCAACTCGATCGGGTCATCCTCGAGATAACGGATGAAGGCGCCGCGCCGTTTGCGCACCTCGATCGTTTCGAAGGCTTCGCCCTCGAACGCGGTGAGTTCTTCTGGTGCCGGGTAACTATGCCGCCAGGGTTCGGCCGCAAACCAGACGCCCAAGGCAAGCGGGATAAATCCCGCGACCATCAGCGCCGGCGTGTTGCTCATGCCACGCGCGAAGCGACCAATCATGGCTGGCTCTCGGGTGTCTCACCCCTCCCGACCTTCCCCCGCGAGGGGGGAAGGCGAGACAGGTTGCCTTGGGGCTGAACCACCGGTTCAGCCGCGCAGGATCGGTTCGGCGGCATCGAGCGCCTGGGTCAGAGCCGTGATGAGTTCGTCAACATCGGCGCGTGTCATCACCAACGGCGGTGACATCACCATGGAATCGCCCGTGGCGCGGACCAGCAGGCCGCGGCTCCAGGCTTCCTCGCGCACGAGCATGCCGGCGTTTTTCGAGCCATCGAACGGCTTGCGGGTCGCCTTGTCCTCGACGATCTCGACCGCGGCCATCAGGCCGATGCCACGGACCTCACCGATCAGGGGATGATCGACCAGCTCGCGCAGGCGTGCCTGGAAGTAGGGACCGGTCTCGGCTCCGACCTTATCGACGATGCCTTCGCGCTGCAGGATGTTGATGTTCTCCAGTGCCACGGCAGACGCCACGGGGTGACCAGAATAGGTAAAGCCGTGCTGCAGTTCGCCGCCGATATCGACCAGAGTGTCGGCGATGCGGTCGTGGATCATGACGCCGCTGATCGGCTGGTAACCAGACGACAGGCCCTTGGCAATGGTCATGAAATCGGGGTCGATCCCGAGCTGCTCGCTGCCAAACCAGGTGCCGGTGCGCCCGAAGCCGCAGATCACTTCATCGGCGATCACCAGCACGTCGTGCTTGCGGCAGATGCGCTGGACTTCGGGCCAGTAGCTTGCCGGGGGAACCAGCACGCCGCCGGCACCCATGATCGGCTCGCCGATGAAGGCGCCGACATTCTCGGCACCCAGCGACAGGATCATGTTCTCGACCGAACGGGCGGCCTGCAGGCCAAATTCCTCGGGGTCCATATCGCCGCCGAAGCGATACCAGTGCGGGCAGTCGGCATGAACAAAACCCTGCAGCGGCAGGTCGAACTGGGGATGCATGCCAAACAGGCCACACAGGCTGGCCGCGGCCATGGTGACGCCGTGATAGGCGTTGACCCGGCTGATGATGGTCTTCTTCTTGGGCTGGCCCTTGGTGTTCCAGTACCAGCGCACCATCTTGGCGATCGTGTCGTTGGCTTCCGAACCGGAGTTTGCATAGAAGACGTGGTTCAGCCCCTCGGGTGTGATTTCGGCGAGCTTGGCCGAAAGTTCGGTCGCAGGCTGCGTCGAGGTCTGGAAGAAGGTGTTGTAGTAGGGCAGTTCCAGCATCTGCTGATAGGCGACGTCGGCCAGTTCCTTGCGGCCATAGCCGATGTTGACGCACCAAAGACCCGCCATGCCGTCGAGCACACGCTCGCCTTCGGAGGTCCACATGTGGCAGCCCTCGGCCTTGGTGATGATACGCACGCCCTTCTCGTTCAGCGATTTGGAATCGGTGAAGGGGTGGATGTGATGTTTGCGGTCCATGTCCTGCAGGACCGCAGTCAGGTTCGTGACCATGGTGATATTCCTCAAAGTCGGAAATCTCGTGAAAACCGTTGTTACGCAGCGCCGCCCTTCATCCGGGGCCTGCGGCTCGCCCCCACGGATCCGTACTAGGGATTGAAGTCGACGCGTGCGCACAGGATCAGAAGATCGTGGCTTCGCGTCAGGTCGGTCACATCATGAAGGCGCGGTTTCATAGGTTAAGCCTATCGCACGACAAGGGGTGATGGCGAGACCGCTGTTCTTCGATCTCAGACCTTGTCAGAATGCCGGCCACTTGCAGCAGGTGACAGGGAGGCGACGATGACCCAACTAGGCAGGTTCTTTCCAAACGAGGAATACGAAGCACGCTGGACTGCGGTCGAGGCCGAGATGCGCCGGCGCGGGCTGGAGACGGCGGTGGTGTTCGGCCGCTCGGGCGGGACCAACGATCGCTGTGGCGATGTGCTTTATCTCACCAACTTCTTTTCGACGGCTTCGGGCCAGGGTTACGATTCCCCGATCTTCGAGGGCCGTTCGTTCAATTCGGTTCTGTTACGCCTGGGCGAGAAACCCGAACTCCATGCCGATGAACCAGGTATTCGGGCCGAACTGATTTCGACCGACCGGATCATTTCGTCGAACTCGCCGTTCCGCGATATCGCACGAACGGTGAAGGCCCTTGGTATCGAAGGTCCGGTCGGGCTCGTCGGCAGCGACGTCGTACCGCTGCGTTACTGGAACGTGATGCGCGAGGAAGCCCCCGATATCGACTGGCAGATAGAGGATGATCTCATTCTTGCTGTGCGACGTATCAAGTCGGCGCGTGAGCAGGATGCCATGCGCATCGGCGGCGAGACCGCGAGCCGCGCGCTCAACCGTTTCGTCGAAGTGCTGATCATGGGTCGCTCGGAAGCAGAGGCCGCAGCCGAAGCTTCCCATGAGGTCGTCAAAAGCGGTGGAACGGTCCACTTTCTTCCGGCGTGCCATGGCGACCTCATCAACCAGTTCGTCGCGAACCCGATTGCCGCCTACACCTTCGAAGCGCCCAGGGAGGGTGACCTCGTGCGGGCATGGGTCTACGGCCCGATGTTCGAGGGTTATTATCAGGATCCTGGCCGGACCACGGTGTGCGGGAAGAAGCCGCGCTCGGCCGAACAAAAGGAAATGGTCGAGACCGGCGCACGAATCGTCGAAGCGGTGATGGAGCAGATCAGGCCGGGCAGGAAGGTCAAGGAGGTCGCCCAGCACGGGCGCGATCTTTCACGACAGTTCGGCGCGGAATCCAATCAGATGGCAGAGAAGTGGCCCCATTTCGGACACGGCCTGGGCCTGTTCTTCGAACGGCCTTATCTCGGCGTCGA
>JABIUG010000340.1 GCA_018700655.1 Rhodospirillaceae bacterium
CGCCTGATCGGCCGCGCCACGCCAGAACACGACATGCGTGCCCCGACCTTCAGCTTCACCATCGAAGGCGTGAAAAGCCAAGACGTCCCGGCCCTGCTCGAAGCCAAGGGCCTGGCCGCCAATGCCGGTGATTTCTATGCTCCGCGTGTCCTCAAGGCAGTCGGGATCGATCCGGATGACGGAGCAATCCGCTGTTCCTTCGTGCACTACAACACTCTGGACGAGGTCGACCGCCTGATCGCAGCTTTGACGGAAATAGCGGGTTAGAGCGGACGGTATCGGCACCCATGCGGGCGTTGCTCAGGCGTTGATGACGAGATCGGATTTCGGGACGGCGAGGCAGGCCAGGCAGCGCCCTTCAGGCTCCTGATCGATCGCCCCGAGGTACTCTATTTCGCCCGAGACCAGTGAAATCGTGCAGCTGCCGCACTGGCCTGCGCGACAACCGCTGTCGATCGGAATGCCCTCTGCCTCTGCCAGGTCAAGCAACGTCCCGCTTTCCGGGCGCCACGAGACAGCCGAACCGGAACGTTCGAAGGAAACGCTGAAATGTCCCTGCGCCGGCATCGCCCGGCGCGCGCTGCCGGCAGACATGCTGGGCCAGCGTTACATTGAACGCTGGGCCAACCGCAGTGTCCGGAGGGCCTGACGCGATGGACTCGCAAATCATCATCGACAGCATTCCCGCCCTTATTGACGGCATGGGGCTGACCGTCCAGCTCACCGTGATCTCGCTAGTCGCAGGTTTTTCCCTCGCCATCCCGCTGGGTGTCTTGCGCCTTTCCAGCCACCCGATCGTCTCAGGACCCGTCCTGGGCTTTGTCTTTTTCTTCCGCGGCACACCGCTGTTGGTGCAGATATTCCTGATCTACTACGGCAGCGGTCAGTTCCGACCTGTGCTCCAGGAATGGGGTTTGTGGGAATTCTTCCGCGAGGCTTACTTCTGCGCCCTGCTCACACTGATCCTGAACACGGCAGCCTATACCACCGAGATTTTCCGGGGCGGGATCCAGGCTGTGCCCCATGGCGAAGTCGAGGCAGTGCGTGCCTGTGGCATGTCGGGCTTCATGCTTTATCGCCGCATCATCCTGCCCAAGGCACTTCGTCTGGCGCTGCCTGCCTATTCCAACGAGGTCGTCTTCCTGTTCTAGTCGACCTCACTGGTTTCGATCATCACCCTGATGGACCTGACCGGCGTAGCCCGCGTCATCGTGGCGCGGACCTTCGATGTCTACGAGATCTACATCACGGCAGGCCTCATGTACCTGGTCGTCACCTACGGCATCCTGTGGATCTTCAAGACGGTCGAGCACCGGCTCTCCGGGCACATGCGCGACCGCAAGGATAGCGGCGCGGAGATCGCCGAGGCTGCAACTGCACCCATAATCCGGTGATCCAGATCAGGGCTTGAGGACCTCACCTTTCGTCTCGCGTCCCATGATGACCGCAACCAACGAAAACAATGCCAGCACCATGACGTAATAGGCCGGAATGAAGTCGTCGGATGTGCGCGCGACCAGGTAGGTCGCCACAATCGGCGCGGTGCCGCCGAACAGCGCAAGGGTAATGTTGTAGGACATCGAAAAGGCACTCATCCGCACAGAGCGCGACAACGCTTCAACCTGCAGTGCAGGGTTAACCCCGAAGATCCAGCCCAGAATGACGGCAAATCCCAATTGCCCCAGAAGTACCAGCGTGAGATCCGAATGGTTCATCAGCCAGAACAGCGGATAGCTCAGCAAAAACAGGCTGATCATGCCGATAAGAGCAACGGGTTTGCGACCCCACCTGTCCGAGATCCAACCCGAAATCGGGACTACGACGCACATCGCCAGCAGGCAGCCGGTGCTGATGTCCATCGTCGCCTGGCTTGAGACATGCATGTGTTCGTTGAGGTAGGTCGCCGCGTAGACGAACATCAGATAGAAGGCGACATTGACCGACAGTGCCAAGCCCATAACCTGGAGCATGCCGCGCCATTCGACACGGAATGCGGCAACAAACGGCAACCCTTCGACAACGGTTGCATCATCTTCGACGGGCGGCTCTTCGACATGTCGCCGCAACATGAATGAACCCAACGCAATCACAATGCCGACGAGGAATGGCAGCCGCCAGCCCCAAGACTGCATCTGTGCATCATCAAGAATGCCCTCCAACAAGGCAGCAGCTCCGGCACCCAGCACAAAACCGAAGATTGCCCCCATTCCGATCCAGCTGGTCAGATAGCCGCGTCGCGCAGGCGGCGCGTGCTCGGCAACAAAGGTGATCGAGCCGGAATACTCTCCGCCGACGCTCAGACCCTGAAGGATGCGCATACCGATCAACAGGATCGGCGCGGCAACACCGATCTCGGCATAGCCCGGCAGGACACCGATGACGAAGGTGGCAATGCCCATCATCAACACGGAAACCATCAGAACGGACTTACGGCCGATCCGGTCGCCGATGTGGCCAAACACGATTCCGCCCAGGGGACGCGAGACAAACCCGGCGGCGAATGCCCCATAGGAAGAGATGAGCGACACCAGAGGGTCTTCGGAAGGAAAAAACTGGGTCCCCAGAATGGCCGCCAGATAGCCGTAAACGGCGAAGTCGTACCACTCCATCACATTGCCCGAGATACCGGCCAGGATGGTCCGTCGTAGTTTTTTCGGGTCCGCTTCTTTCAAGTCACCGTCTCCCAGTCTGCGTTCAGTAGGTCGCCCGTCCACCGGAGATGTCATAAACGGCGCCGGTGGAGAAGCTGCAATCAGGCGAAGCGAGCCAGGCGACCAGTGCGGCCACCTCTTCGGCGGTGCCGATCCGGCCCATGGGGATCTTGGCCGTCATGTAATCCAACTGCTCGACCGTGACCTGCTGGATCATCGGTGTCTCGATCACCGCCGGGCAGATGCAATTGGCCAGCACCCCGCTGCCGATCAACTCCTTGCCGAGCGACTTGGTCAATCCGATCAGGCCGGCCTTGGAGGCGCTGTAGGACGAAGCATTGGTGTTGCCTTCCTTGCCCGCGACCGAGGCGATGTTGATGATGCGGCCCCAGCCGGTCGCCATCATCTGCTCGCACAAGGCCCGACAAACGAGAAACTGGCCGATAAGATTGACCTCGATCATGCGTCGCCAGGTCGCAACATCGCATTCCCAGGTCGCCTGTCCGCTGCCACCGATACCGGCACTGTTGACCAGGATCTGGACGGGACCATCGGCACAGGAAGTTTGTGTTGCCGCCGCGACCGAAGCCTCATCGGTGATATCGACCTGCTGCCAGGCCACACCATCGCCAAGGAGATCGGCCTGCTCACTGGCGAGCGTGCTGTTGGAATCCCACAGCACCACCTGGGCACTGGACGCTGCGAGCCGTTCGGCGGCTGCAAGGCCAATTCCCGAGGCGCCGCCGGTTACCACGGCGCGATAGCCGGTGAAGTCATAGGTCACAGTCATGGCTCTGGATTCCACAGGTTTCGCGGGAGTTTACACCGCTCCGCGCGATGGTCGCACCAGTTTTGCCAAGCAACAAGCCCGGCCCGAGACTAATCCTGAACGTTTGTTGTCAGCCCTCGATCGGAGCATCCCCGGCGATGGCGCAGAAATACTGGCCCTTGCGTGCAAAGCGGTGGCTCCGGCGTGCATAGAGTAACCCTTCGACAGGCGAGACTACTGCCGTGCGCTGACCGCTTTGGGGTTCGAGAATGTGGGCAAAGGTCTGGCCCTCGCGCAAGTGGTCGCCCAATTCGCTGTGGTAGACGACGATCCCCCCCTCTTCGGCAAAAAGTCGGTGCAATCCGGCGATGGAACGCGGCTCGCAAACGGCCTCCGGCAAGGGACCGGCTGTGCCGGC
>JABIUG010000341.1 GCA_018700655.1 Rhodospirillaceae bacterium
GAACGTATTGAACTCTTGCTCGACGAGGGTTCGTTCGAAGAATGGGACATGTTCGTCGAGCACCGCTGTGCCGATTTCGGCATGGAAGAGCAGAAGGTGCCGGGCGACGGTGTCGTGACGGGCTGGGGAACGGTGAACGGTCGCCTGGTTTTCGTTTACAGCCAGGACTTCACGGTTTTCGGGGGTTCCCTGTCGGATTCCCATGCACGCAAGATCTGCAAGATCATGGACCGCGCGATGCAGGTCGGGGCACCGGTGATTGGGCTCAACGACAGCGGCGGTGCGCGTATCCAGGAGGGCGTGGACTCTCTGGCCGGTTACGCGGAGGTCTTTCAGCGTAATGTGCTGGCGTCCGGCGTGGTGCCTCAGGTTTCCGTTATCATGGGGCCATGCGCCGGCGGCGCGGTCTATTCGCCCGCCATGACCGACTTCATCTTCATGGTGAAGGACACGTCCTACATGTTCGTGACCGGCCCGGATGTGGTCAAGACCGTGACCCACGAGGTTGTTACCCACGAGGAACTGGGTGGGGCGGTCACTCACACATCAAAATCAGGCGTCGCTGATCTCGCCTTCGAGCACGATGTCGAGGCCCTGGCCGAAGTGCGCCGGTTCATCGACTTCCTGCCGGCCTCGAACCGCGAAAAAGCCCCGCTTCTGGCGACGCAGGACCCGGCAGACCGGCCCGAAGCGTCGCTCGACAATCTGATCCCGGCCAATCCGAACAAACCCTATGACATCAAGGAGATGATCGAGAAGGTCGTCGATGAGGGGCATTTCTACGAGTTGCAGCCCGCTTATGCCGGCAACATCGTCACGGGATTTGCCCGCATGGAGGGCCACACGGTCGGGATCGTCGCCAACCAGCCGATGGTGCTGGCCGGTTGCCTTGATATCGATGCCTCCAAGAAAGCCGCGCGGTTCGTGCGTTTCTGCGACTGTTTCAACATTCCGATCATGACCTTTGTCGATGTCCCGGGATTTCTCCCCGGAACGGCCCAGGAATATGGCGGGATCATTAAACACGGCGCCAAGCTGCTCTTTGCCTATGCCGAGGCGACCGTGCCCAAGGTCACGCTGATCACGCGCAAGGCTTATGGCGGGGCCTATGACGTGATGGCGTCCAAACATCTGCGCGGTGATGTGAACTACGCCTGGCCGACCGCCGAAATCGCGGTGATGGGCTCGAAAGGCGCGGTCGAGATCATCTTCCGGGCCGATATCGGCGATGACGAAAAAATCGAAGCACGCACGGAAGAATACAAGGACCGCTTCGCCAACCCGTTTGTCGCTGCCCAGCGCGGTTTCATCGACGAGGTCATCATGCCCCGCAACACCCGCCGCCGGCTCTGCGGCGCCTTGCGTATGCTGCGTGGCAAGGAACTCCAGAACCCCTGGAAGAAACACGATAATATTCCTTTGTGACAAGGCTTTAAGATCTAATGTTCAACAAAATTCTTATTGCCAATCGCGGCGAAATTGCCTGCCGGATCATCAAGACCTGCAAGCGCATGGGGATTGCCACGGTCGCGGTTTATTCGGAGGCCGATGAGTCGGCGCTGCATGTCCAGATGGCTGATGAAGCGGTTTATCTCGGGCCCCCGCCGCCGGAGCAGAGCTACCTGCAGATTGAAAAGATCGCCCAGGCCATCAGAGATACGGGCGCTGAAGCCGTACATCCGGGCTTTGGCTTCCTGTCGGAGAACGCCGCGTTTGTTGAGACGGTCGAGGCTGCTCACGCGGTCTTTATCGGCCCGCCGGTCGGTGCGGTTGCCGCGATGGGCGACAAGATCGAGTCCAAGAAAATCGCCGAGAAGGCCGGGGTCAACATCATTCCCGGGGTCATGGCCGAGATCGAAGACCCCGAGGAGGCGGTCAGGATCGCGCGCCAGATCGGTTATCCCGTGATGGTCAAGGCCGCTGCCGGCGGCGGCGGCAAGGGAATGCGGGTGGTGGGCTCCGACGATGAAACACGCGAGGGCTTTCGCGCGGCGCGGTCCGAAGCCGAAACCTCGTTTGGTGATGGTCGCATCTTCCTTGAGAAGTTCATCGAAAACCCGCGCCATATCGAGATCCAGCTTCTGGCCGATGGCCACAACAACGTGGTCTGGCTGAACGAACGCGAATGTTCGATCCAGCGGCGCCACCAGAAGGTCATCGAGGAGGCGCCCAGCCCCTTGATGGACCCCCAGACGCGCCAGATCATGGGCGAGCAGGCCTGTGCTCTGGCACGGGCGGTGAACTACAGGTCAGCGGGCACAGTGGAGTTCGTTTCAGATCAGAGAAAAAACTTCTATTTCCTTGAAATGAATACAAGATTACAGGTCGAGCACCCTGTGACCGAATGCATCACCGGGCTCGACCTGGTCGAACAGATGATTCTCGTGGCGGCGGGCGAAAAGCTTGCCTTCGGTCAGGACGATGTGGGGATCGACGGCTGGGCGATGGAGGCCCGGGTCTATGCCGAGGATCCTTTGCGCGGGTTCCTCCCTTCGATCGGCCGGTTGGGACGTTATCGGGTGCCGGAAGAGCTTGGTGGCGTGCGGATCGACAGCGGGGTCGAGGAAGGCTCCGAAGTCACGATGTTCTATGACCCGATGATCGCCAAGCTGATCGTTCACGGACAAGACCGGGCGAGCGCGGTTGCGGCCATGCGCCGTGCTCTCGATGGCTTCGAGGTTCGCGGCGTGCGCCACAACATCGACTTCCTGGCAGCAATCATGCGCGAGCAGCGCTTCCAGGATGGTGAACTGACGACCGCCTTTGTCGATGAGACCTGGCCCGATGGATTCGGGGGTGGCGTTTGTGGTGCGCGCGAGCAGCAGGTTCTGGCGGGGGTCGGGCTTTTGGCCCACCTCACGGTGGTGACGCGCGATCGCAGTATCTCGGGGACTCTGGATGGCCCCGCAGGTGTCGAGACGCGCTGGATGGTTCGGCTCGGCGATGATCATGTCCATGCCAGCGCAAGCCTGCGCGATGGCGGTCTGAGCATGACGCTGGGTGACAAAACCCATGAGATCGAGGGCGCCTGGCGACCCGGTCAGAC
>JABIUG010000039.1 GCA_018700655.1 Rhodospirillaceae bacterium
AGGCTTCGGACCTGATCCGGGTCGACATGGACGGCAACGCGATCGATGCGCCCGACACGCCGACCAACTTCGCGGTCTGCCGTCCTGCCGCCTCGATTTTCCGTGCGCGGCCAGACGTCAACGCGGTGATCCACGCCCATGGCTATGGTGTCATGTCGGTCGCGGCGCTGGAAGACGGCCTGCTACCCTGCCTGACCGAGGCGGCGATCCCGTTTTACAACCAGATTGGTTACATCGAAGGCGATTTCTTCTTCGAGCCCGATTACTGCGCCGAGATCGCCCAGTGCCTGGGTCACAACAAGGCGCTGATGTACCGCCACCACGCCTTTGCCAGTGTCGGCGGCGCCGTGTCGGAAGCCTTTTTCTATGCCTTCTCGCTCAACACCGCCTGCGAACTGCAGATGAAAATTCTGGCGTCGAACGCGCCTTATGTCGTGCCGTCGAAAGAAACCTGCGAGCGCCACTATCACGCGGCCTTCGGAAGCGACTGGAAGGCCGACGGCTCGATGGAATGGCCGGGCCTGCGCCGCATGCTCAATGCCGAAGATCCCACATACGCACACTAGGAACGCATTATGACTCTGATCAAATCCCGTGACATCAAGACCGTCGGCATTGTCGGCGGCGGCGTGATCGGCAGCGGCTGGGCCTCGCGTTGCCTGGGCGCCGGGCTGAACGTGATCGCGACCGACCCCTCCCCCACCGCCGAAGCGCTGATGCGCGAAAACATCGAAAATGCCTGGCCTGCGGTCGAACAGCTGGGCACGGCACCGGGCGCCAGTATCGACCGGCTGACCTTTACCTCCGATCTGGCGCAAGCCGTCGGTGATGCCGATTTCATCCAGGAAAACGTGCCCGAACGCGAAGACGTCAAGATCGCCGTCTTCAAGGATATCAGCGCCCATTGCCGAAGCGATGTTGTGATTGCTTCAAGCTCTTCGGGGTTGCTGCCCAGCCGCATCCAGTCGGAAACAACCGACCCGTCCCGCGTCGTGATCGGCCATCCGTTCTCGCCGGTCTATGCCCTGCCGCTGGTCGAGATCACCGGCGGCGAAAAAACCTCGCATGATGCCGTGGTCGCTGCCGGCGCTTTCTACAAATCGATCGGCATGCGCCCGCTCCATGTGCGCAAGGAGATCGACGCCTATCTCTCCGATCGCCTGCAATGTGCCATGTGGCACGAGGCGCTCCACCTGATCGACGAAGGCATTGCCACGGTGCCCGAGATCGATGCCGCAATCACGGGCGGGCCCGGCCTGCGCTGGGCCGTGATGGGCATGTGCCTGGCTTGGCACGCGGCGGGCGGCCCCGGCGGCATGCGCCACACCATGGAACAGTTCGGCCCGACGCTGGAACTGCCCTGGACCAAACTCAAGCCGCCCAAGCTGACCAACGAGTTGCGCGAAGCCGTCATCACGGGCAGCGAAGCCGAAGCCGGCGACCGCGAGTTCCGCGATATCGAACGGCGCCGCGACGCCTGCATCGTCGGGTTCCTCGAGGTCCTCGACAAAAATTGGTACAAGCCCGAAGACGATGGCTGGCCGGAGCTCGCCACCGCCGATGCATGACGTGCCCGCAGGCTGGACCGAGACCGTTCGGGGCGTGATCACGCCTGTGGATTGCGACGTCAACAACCACATGAACGTGATCGGCTACTTCACCCGGTTCTGTGACGCATCGGGCTATCTGATGAAGGAAGCCGATATCTACTACAGCGATCTGGTCACGCGTGGCCTCGGTCTGGCGACCATCGTGAACACCCTGCGCTACCAGGATGAGCTTGCCGACGGCGACCGGTTTGTCGTGCACAGCGGCATCCTGCGCCTGGGCAAGTCGAGCATTCGTTATGTCCACAAGCTGATGAACGCGACGACAGGCAGCCTTTGCGCGTCATCGGACATGACTGAAGTGCAGTTCGATCTTTCCACCCGGTCCTCCAGCCCGTGGGACGAACAGACCCGCCAGCGGATCGAAGCTATGGTGGTGGCCTTGTCGCCCGAGGATCAGGCCTGGTTCGATGGCGGGCGTTAGTACGGGTCTTGCCAGCTGGAACCACTCGGTAGGTTCACCTGAACGCGTGAATTCCCTCTGTTTCAAAGGTTTAGAGCATCTCCCATGCGCTGGAGGCCGATCGACTCAGGTCGAGGCGTCGGTGTCGAGCGGGTACGATCGCGCAACTCGCCGTTTGTAGGTCCATCGACAAATTTGTTGGATGTCCAACCAATTTACATGATAAAGATTCAATCGCCGCGACGAGCGCTCGTCGCGCAGAGGGACAAACAAGTCTCCTGGGGAGGATCTACGATGTCGTACAAGAGCATGAATCGGCGTGAAGCCGTGCAGTCGTTGGCCGCATTAGGTGCCTTTGCGGTGACCGTACCTGCACATCGCGCGTTCGCGCCGATGAAAACATCCACCTGCTTGATTGGGCGGGCTATGACGTTCCCGATCTCTTTCAGGACTACATGGCCGAATATGATGAGATGCCGGATTACAGCTTCTTCGCGAGCGATGCCGAAGGGGTAACCAAGGTCCTTGCCGGCTTCAAACCGGATGCCATGCACCCCGGCGGCGACTACATTCATCGCTTTATCGATGGCGGTGTCTTACAGCCCATCGACACGGACCGGCTCTCCAACTGGCCCGATATCGCACCGATCTCTCATAATCTTGGCCAACCCGTCGTCGATGGTAAGCGCTACTTCGTACCGGACGGGTTCGGCGCCTCGTCGCTGATCTATCGTACGGACCTGGTCGACCCTTCCTATGTCGACGAGAGTTCGTGGTCGATCCTCTACGACGATCGTTATGCAGGGCGTCTGGCCTTCTATGACAGCGACCGTTCGGCTGTGGTTGTCGCGGCGCTTGTCCACGGCTTCGATAATCCGTTCTCCCTGACCGACGCACAGCTTGCCGAGCTGCGACCGCTCCTGGAGAAGCAGCGCGATCTGGCGAAGTTCTACTGGACCGACATAACGCAGTTGGAACAGGCGATGGCGCAGGGCGAGGTCGTGGCCAGTTACGCCTGGAACCAGTCCTACCAGATTCTGTTGTCGGAGGGTGTTCCGGTGAAATATGTAGCCCCGAAAGAAGGCAACCTGGCTTTCTTCGAGGGCTGGATGATCCACAAGGATGCCACGGATCTTGACCGTATCTATGCCTTCATCGACGCCTTCCTGGCGCCGGAATCGGGCGCCTGGCTCATGGACAACTACGGCTACGGCACCTTCAATCTGAAGTCCTACGACCTCTTGCCGCCAGAGCGCATCGCGGAGCTGGGCTACAGCAACATCGAAGCCTATCTCGAAACCGTCATCTTCTTCTCCAACCTGGACCCGGCTGTCGAGGCCAAGTACGAGGAGCTCTACACCGAGGTCCTCGCCGGCGCATAGAGCGTACCCTACTTTGATCGAATCGAGGGGAACCGGCCGCCGGTTCCCCTCGATTGCCTGAAGACGTCCACCGTGCCCACGGGGCCGTGAGACCCGCCGGCGGATTGAAGTTATGGTGGTGATGCTGTCAGCCTGAGAAACAGGCCTGGTTCGATGGCAGGCGTCAGCTCCAACCTGAAAGGCTCCCATGCAACAACCGTTTTCTCTTGAAGGACGCACAGTGATCGTCACCGGCTCCTCCCGTGGCCTGGGTTATGCCATCGCCCACGCACTGGGCACGGCCGGCGCCACGGTCGCGATCAACAGCCGCAACGCCGACAAGGTCGATGAGGCCTGTGCCAAACTGGTGACAGAGGGCATCAACGCCGTGCCGCTGGCCTTCGATGTTGCCGATGGCGACAACGCGGTCGCGGCGATCAATCGTTTTCATGACGAACAGGGCGGCCTCGACATCTTCGTCCACAACGCCGGCAATGGCGTGCGAAAGGCGTTCCTGGAGCAAAGCAAGGACGAGTGGCTGTCGGTCATCGACACACACCTCACTGCCGCCTTCGAACTCGGTCAGGCCGCCGGAAAGCTCATGGCCGCAGCCGGCAAGGGGCGGATCATCTTCACGACCTCGATCATGGGTTCGGTCAGCCGCGCCTCTGTGTCGTCCTATTGCACGGCCAAGGGCGGCATGAACGCGCTGACCCGCTCGATGGCGACCGAGCTTGGCCCGCTGGGCATCACGGTCAACGGCATAGCACCGGGCTACATCGCGACCGAACTCACCGCGCCCCTGCACAAGGACCCGACGTTCAACGCCTATGTCGGCAGGCAGACGCCGGTCGGGCGCTGGGGCGAACCCGAGGAGATCGGCTGGGCGGCGCTCTATCTGGCGTCCGACGCCGCCGGTTACGTCAACGGCCATGTCCTGACCGTCGATGGCGGCATGACCATTTCGCTGGGCACCTAGAGCGGATTCGCTCTAGCTCGAGCCTAACCTGTCGACAGCATCGGGCTGAACGGCGACGAAATCTCCTTCGGCCCCTTCCGTGTAGGCCCACTCCTTGGGCGACGGCCACGTTTCGCGCGGACGTTTCGGCCAGATGCGCGGGGCCAGTTCATGGTCCGGCGGGAACCGATCGCCGGTCTTCAGGCCAAGTTCGCGGGTATCCTCGACACCCCTGCTGGGCGGAATCTCCAGAAAGCGGGCGTCGTCGCCAAACAAGGCATAGGTGATCGCGCGGCGTGGCGTGTCGGTCGTGTTGTCGCCGGCTGCATGCAGGATGGTTGCATAGTCGACGATGCAGTCGCCCGGCTCGGTCTCGAACATGACGATGTCGTAGTTGTCGCGGTCGGCATCGATATCGAGGATACGTTCACGGCCGTCATGCACGCTCTCGAAATGTCCGGTGCCATCGAACGGATCGGGCTCGAACATGCGGTCCCATTTGTGCGAACCCTTGATCCACTCCACCGCGCCGTTCGAGGCATCGCACTTGTCGAGTCCGATCCACATGCCGCAGACCTGCTTTCCCTGCATCTGGTAGTAGGGCTGATCGTGGTGCCATGGCGTCAGACTCGTGGAATGGGGATCCTTGATGAAGCAGATGTCGATCATGATCCCCAGTGTTTCGGAGCCCATCAGCGTCGCTGCAATCTCACCCGCCGGCGAATCAAACACCAATTCCCGGAAGGGTTCATAAAACGGCCAGAGGAAAGCCCGGCCGCTATAGTTGCCGGGAATAGTGTCGGCGGCATCGCGCAGCCGGTCGCACCATTCGGGATCGAACATGCCGCGCAGGCAAACGACGCCGTCTTCGCGGAAAGTCTCGATTTCTTCCTGGGTGATTGCACGTACCAGATCGCGGTTCATGTTGCGTATCCCGTTGCTGAGCTGAACCATTAGACTACGATCCCATGTGTACTTGAAGGGGGCGTGTTCCGCGCTCCCGCAATGACGGATGGGAAACCATGTCGGAGCGTTTCGACTTCATTATTGTCGGTGCCGGTTCAGCCGGTTGTGTCATGGCCAACCGGCTGAGCGAGGATCCCAAAACCAGGGTGCTTCTGCTCGAGGCCGGTGGCGAAGACAGAAATCTCTATATCAAGATCCCCGCCGGGTTCATCGACGTGGTGAACCAGTCCGACATCCAGTGGCCTTATGTCAGCGAACCCGAACCACAGCTCAACAACCGGCGCATGTGGCAGCAGCGCGGCAAGGTGCTGGGCGGTTCGTCGTCGATCAACGCGATGATGTACATGCGCGGCAAGGCGCTCGATTACGACAACTGGGCCGAGATGGGTGCGACCGGCTGGTCCTATGCTGATGTCCTGCCCTATTTCCGCCGCTCGGAGACCTTTGACCAGGGTTCCGACCCCTATCGCGGCGATGCCGGTCCGCTGGGCGTGCAGGCCGGCGGCAAGGATTCGCCGCTGTTCGATGCCTTCATCAAAGCCGGGATCGAGGCCGGTTACCCGGCCAACCCCGATCTCAACGGACGCCAGCAGGAGGGCTTCGGCCCGGCCGACAGCACGGTCTGGCAGGGGCGGCGTTCGAGCACCGCGAAATGTTTCCTCCATCCCGTGCGCCAGCGCCCCAATCTGGAAGTCCGGACCCGGGCGCACACAACCCGGTTGTTGATCGAGGAACGCCGGGCGACCGGAGTGATCTACCAACGCGGTGGCCGGAGCCATGAAGCCCATGCCGAGCAAGAGGTCATCCTGTGCGGTGGTGCGATCAACACGCCACAGCTCCTGATGCTTTCAGGCATCGGGCCGGCGGCCCATCTGGCCGAACACGGCATCGAAGCAGTGCACGACCTGCCGGGCGTCGGCGCCAACCTGATGGATCATCTCTGCGTCTACATGCACTGGGAATGCAAGGCACCGGTCAGCATGCAGAACCACATCCGGGCACCGCGCCGCTGGCTCACCGGCATGCAATGGTTGCTGTTCAAGAAGGGAGTTGCCGCGCGCACCCAGGGCGAAGCCGTGGGCTTTTTGCGCAGCGCAGCCGGCATCCAATGGCCCGACGTGCAGATCGATTTCGTGCCCGCAGCTTTCCTCGAAGACATGTCGGTCGCGCCCGTGCCCCACGCCTTCTCGGCCCATCTGGGCCCGCTCCGGCCAAAGAGCAGAGGAAAGATCGGGCTGCGCTCGTCTGATCCCCGCGAGATGCCCAGCATCTTCTTCAACTATCTCGCTTGCGAGGAGGACTGGCAGGACATGCGCGCATCGATCGCGCTCACCCGGGAGGTTTTCCGGCAACCGGCCTTCGACGCCTATCGGGCCGGAGAAATGCTGCCGGGCGACGACGCCACGAGCCAGGACGCGATCGACTCCTTCGTTCGTGACACCGCCACGACCAACTTCCATGTCAGCGGCACCTGCCGCATGGGCAACGACGCCATGGCCGTGCTTGATCCCGAATGCCGCGTGCGCGGGATCGAGGATCTGCGGGTCGCCGATACCTCCGTCATGCCCCGGATCACCAGCGGCAACACCAATGCCCCGACCATCATGATCG
>JABIUG010000342.1 GCA_018700655.1 Rhodospirillaceae bacterium
AGACGCACTTCGGCCGCCCGAAAAAACCCAATAATCTGCTCGGGTGTATATCTCTTCCGGCTCATCTCTTAATCCTCCTCTGGAGTTCAGATTAGCCGGACTCTCTCATTCTGCCTGGACCAGTTTTAGGGGAGCAGGTCAACGGCGTTACAGCAAACTCGTAAGGTTAAAGAACCGCTCTCATGTCAGCCTCATGTTCACAGTCTGAAAGTGGACTGTTCGCATTCGATTGCGCCCACACCGCACCTGTTGGAACGGATCATGTCCACACGGAAACGCCCCGTGTTTCCGTGTGGACATGTGAATCCGTTCCATTTTTTGGAGTTAGAGCAACTTCACAGGATCACCCGCAATCACAAAGCGATTTCGTGTAATCCTGATTTGCTCTATCAAATTCGCACTGCCCGCCTGAAACAACGGATGTCGCACATGACCGAACATCGCCTCACCCCGCTTCTTCGCCCACGCTCCATCGCCGTCGTGGGTGCGTCCCAGCGCGAAGGCAGTGCCGGGCACGGCATGGTCGCGGGCCTGATCAACAGCGGGTATGGCGGCAAGATCTATCCGGTCAATCCGCGCTATGAAGAGATCCAGGGTCTGACCTGTTACGGTTCGCTGCATGACCTTCCCGAAGCGGTCGATCTGGCGGTTCTGGGGGTCAACAGCACCTTTCTGGAGCAGCAACTCGACGACGCTGTGGCGACCGGCGCGCGCTCGGCGACGATCTTCGACACGTGCTACCTCGATGGCGAAAGCGACCGCGGTCTGCTTTCCCGGCTGAAGGCCAAGTCGCGTGAGGCGGACCTGCCGGTCTGCGGCGGCAACGGCATGGGTTATCTCAACATGGCCGATCGTATCCCGGTCACGATCTACGATGCCTCCGACAAGATGCAAACCGGCGGCAATGTCACCTTCATCACCCATTCGGGTACGGTCTTCAGCGAGATCGGGCTCAACGACTTTCGTTATTCCTGCAACCTGATCGTCTCGAGCGGCCAGGAGATCAACGGTACCGTTGCCGATTACATGGACTATGCGCTCGACATGCCCTCGACCCGGGTGATCGCACTCTTCATGGAAGAAGCCCGCGACCCCGACGGATTCGTGGCGGCGCTCGCCAAGGCTCAGGAGCGTGACATTCCCATGGTTGCCATGAAGGTCGGCAACAGCGAGATGGGCGAGCGTTTTGCCAAGGTCCACTCCGATGCCGACACCGGCAACGAACACGCCTATCAGGCCGTGTTTGACCAGTTTGGCGTGATGCGCGTGGGCAGCCTGGACGAGATGGCGAACCTGCTGACCCTGCTCTCCCACGACCGTCAGCCAGCCAAAGGAGGCCTGGGCGTGGTGCTCGATTCCGGGGGTGAACGTGAAATGCTGGTCGACCTGGCAAATGAGATCGGCGTTCCCTTCGCCAACATCAACAGCCAGACCGCAGCCGGTATCCGCCCTCATCTCCACCACGCGCTGGAACCGGTCAACCCGCTCGATGCCTGGGGCACGGCCGCCAACTATGAAGACAGCTTTGAAGGTTACTTCGGCGCCGTGGCCGGTGACCCCGATGTTGCGATGGTGACCTTTTGCGGCGACTTCCAGTGGAACCCCACGACCGAACACGGCTATGCCAAGGCTCTGGTTGCGACGCTGGCGCGCACCGACAAGCCGATTGCCGCGCTGATCAACACACCGATGTCAGGCATCATGACCGCGGGCAAGGCCCTGACCGACGATGGTGTTCTGGCCCTGTGTGGAACACGCGAAGGCCTGTTCGCCATTCGCCATGCCCTTGCCTGGCGCGACCGCGGCAAGGACCGGAACGGTGGCGCACCAGTCGTGGCCGACCCCGGGATTGTCGCGCGTCTGCGTTCCCTGCTCGACACCACGACAACATTCGATGCCGAAGCATCCAAGGCCTTGCTGGGCGAATTCGGGATCGAGACTGCGACCGATGCCGGAAGCCATGTCGTGAAGTTGGCTCTGTCGCTCATCACCGACCCGCAATTTGGCCCGCTGATCGAAGTCAGAACCGCCGGGAACTACGGCAAGCTGCTCGATGAAACAGCCCACGGCCTGCCAGATATGTCGCTAGAGCAGGCCGAAAAGCTGATCGACCGGCTGATGATCAACCGTATGCTGCGCAACAGCGATGGCTGGCCCAATGCCGAACATGCAGCCTTTTGCGAGCTTTTGGCGCGCTTTTCAGGCATTGCAGCCCAGCTTTCCGATTTGGTAAGCACGATCGACCTGGGGCCGGTGCATGTGACCGACAATCGTGCGGTAGCCTCGGGGGTCCGGGTTCGCCGCCTCAAAGACGCGTGAAGTCGGTCGCCACCGACTTTCCTGCAAACAACCGATGCCCGCATAGTTCGAAGCTGCAGGCATAGAAGGAAGAACAGCGCATGGCCCTGATGGGATTGACGGAATTCAAGCGACGCCTCTCAGCCAGACAGCTCACGCGGCGTCAGGTCAACGAGGTGCTTGCATCTGTTGGTGTCGTCACACTGGGCGTGCCCTTGACGACCGTCAACGCACGTGCGGCCGGTTCTGTTCAGGTCTTCACCTGGGCCAGTTATAAAGTACCCGAGCTGCGCCCCGGCTTCGATGCAACCTATGGCCAGGCGCCCGGTTACCTGCTTTTTGCCGACAACGACGAAGCCTTCGAAAAAGTCCGGTCCGGTTACCGGCCAAGCATCGTGCAGCCCACGACCTATATGGTCGGTCGTTGGCGCGAAGCCGGTTTGCTGAAACCGATCGCGGTCGCACAGTTGGAAAACTACAACGATATCTTCCCGCAGCTCACTTCGATCGCTGCATTACGGGATGGTAGCGACGTGTTCGGCGTGCCGTTTTCCTGGGGCAACAGTTCGGTGCTCTATCGCAAGGACCTGGCTCCCGAATACGTCGGCAACGAGAGCTGGACGATTCTGTGGGACGAAATCCATGCCGGTCGCCTGGCCCAACGTGATTCGATGGATGCGGTGGTTCTGCAGGCTGCCCTGATCCTTGGCATCGACGACCCCTACCACATGGGTGACGAAGAACTTGAATCCGTGCGGGCCAAGCTCGTGGAACAGCGCGAATTGCTGTCCTACTACTGGATCAGTCAGTCAGACGTCGAACAATCGATCGCGTCTGGCGAAATCGTCGCCGCCTATGCCTGGAACCATGCTTATGCCTCGCTCAAGAAGCAGGGTATCGACGTCGGCTACATGATCCCCAGAGAGGGCATTCTGACCTGGGTCGACTGTACCTGTCTGATCGCCGACGGACCGGGCAGCGAGGACGAAGCCTATGCCTATCTCGACGCCGGGATTTCTGCCGAGGCCGGCACCTACATGATCGAGGAATACGGATACGGCTCTGCCAATGCCAAAGCCTTTGAAACCGCCAACCCGGAACTGCTGACGGAACTTGGCATCGAGAACCCAACTCGGTTGATGGAAATGGGCGAGTTTTTCGACGACTGGGATCCAAGCGTGCGTAAGAAGGCCACGCTGATGTTCGAAGAAATAAAAGCTGGTTTCTAGAAGACGATACTAAAGTAGATGTTGCGAGTGTGAAGTAGACCACTGTGCACGATGCGGACCTCGCCTAGAGTTTAATTGGAACGAGGCGGATGCGCATTCCAGCGCGCGAAACCGCAGACATCCCGCGAACCGCATTCGTTTCGTTCCGCCCCACCCTCATCTCCAGTTCGATTTGCTCGTTTGATTGACGCACAGTGACGTTCGGGCATGCTGTCGTCATGGTTGTCGCAATGCTCCGCTCCCTCTTGCCGAACCGGTTACACCTTGCCGCATTTCTTGCGGTTCTGGTTGTGGGGACCGCGATTTCGGCGCAGGCCGAAACGGTCGACACAGCGCTGCTGTGGCACCTTGACCCATCCGGTGCGACAGAACCCAGCTACCTTCTGGGCACCATGCATGTCAGCGATCCCCGGGTACTTGATGTTCCCCAACCCGTTCTCGATGCGCTGGATCAATCACACACGGCGGTCTTCGAACTGATCACCGACGGTAAAGTCACAGCGAGCCTGGCCTCGGCGATGATGATCAGCGATGGGCGTACCCTCGAGGACATCGTCGGCGTTGAGTTGTTTTCCAGGGTCAAGAACACGGCCCAGCCCTATGGCTTCATTCCATCTGTCTTGAAGATGTTCAAACCGTGGGCTGTTTTCACGATCCTGTCGTCACCCGTGGATGAGGTCTTCCGACAGGCGCGCGGACAACCCTCGCTCGACCAGTGGCTCCAGGACCGCGCCCTTTCCTCAGGCAAGACCCTTCTCGCCCTGGAGACCTTCGAGGAACAACTGGCAGTTTTCGAGGGGATCAGCGAGGCCGATCAAATCAGCATTCTGCGAGAGGTCGTCGACTACAAGGCCGAGATCGATCAGCAGTATGAGAGGATGCTGCAAAGTTACGTCGCACGGGATCTCCAGACGCTTTACGAAGAAGCGAAGGCAGAAGACATCGGGGACCAGGGCCTCGCTGACCGTTTCAACCAGCACGTGCTTCTCGGGCGCAACGACATCATGGCCGAACGCATGCTTCCGCTGGTCACCCAGGGCGGTTTTTTCGTCGCGGTGGGCGCGGCGCACCTGCCGGGTGACAACGGTTTGTTGGAGCAGATGCGCGCACAGGGTTTCACGGTTACACCGATCTACTGAAACTCCGCGCGCCAGAGGCCCGTCAGTCAAGCAGGGCAGCCCCCTGGAAACGGCAAAACCAGATAGAGCGCCAGAGCCAGCGATGGTCCGAGGGGACGCTCCGCGCCGCGACCGGCACGCCGACAGACGAGGGCGAAAACGGAAATAGTGACTTTGTCGATTCCCTGTTCCTGACGAACGGCACGAATGACGGATTCGACGATGAAATGTGCTGGCGTACGCGCGATGTTCTGGCTGCGGCAGCAGGTGGTTGCCCCTGATAGGCTTCAGGAAACAGCGCTGTCTTCGCCCCAGCCCTGCATCTTGCGGTAGATCGTCGAGGGACTGATCTGGAGCAGGGCCGCGGCGCGGGGAACATGGCCGTCGCAGGCATCCAGTGCCGCCTGGATGGCGTCGCGTTCGATATCGTGGAGCGGTCTGGTCGTCCCTTCACTGGTCCGAATCTTGACCGGGTCATTTGCCGGCACTGGCAGCATGTCGGCGTTCATCCCGACCGGAAGCATGTCTGCCGTAGCGATCCCGCCGTCGTTCAGCACCACGACATTGCGCACGACATTTTCCAGTTCCCTGACATTGCCGGGCCAGGAATATTCACGCAAATGGGCACGGGCGTCAGCGTCAAAACCACGGAATGATCGTTCCTCGGCGCGGGAAATTCCGCTCAGCAGGTGCTCGGCAATTTCGATCACGTCCTCTTCGCGCTGGCGCAGCGGCGGCAGGTGGATCGGTATGACATGAAGCCTGTAGTAGAGGTCGGCACGGAACCGTCCGGCCTCGATCTCGGCCGGCGGGTCACGGTTGGTCGCGCAGACAAAGCGGACATCGACCGTGAGCGGTTCGCTGCTGCCGACCGGTTGAAACAGCCCGGTCTGGACGAAGCGCAACAGCTTGGCCTGGAGATCAGGCGCCATGTCGCAAATTTCGTCAAGAAACAGGGTTCCTCCATCAGCCATCGCCGCCGCGCCCACGCGGTTCGCGACCGCGCCGGTAAAGGCGCCCTTCACATGACCGAAGATCTCGCTTTCAAGCAGGTTGTACGGGATTGCGGCACAGTTGATCGCAACCAGCCGTTTCTTTGCCCGCGGGCTCAGCGCATGGATCGCTTCTGCGCACAATTCCTTGCCGGTGCCACTCTCGCCGGTGACAAAAACCGAAGCAGTGCTGGGCGCCGCACGCTCGATCAGCCGATAGATGTCCTGCATCACAAGGGATGAACCGACAAACCCGGCAAAGGCGCCATGGCGTTTGGGCGTCATATCGTCGACCAGGCGTCGCAGTGAGCGTCGCTCGATCGCGTTCATCAGGGTGACCGTCAGCCGGTCGTTGCTGAACGGCTTGACCAGGAAGTCATAGGCTCCGTCACGCATCGCCTCGACCGCGGTGCTGACCGATCCGTGCGCCGTGATGATCACGACCTCGCTGGAAAGGTTGCGTTCGCGGATCCAGCGCAGAATATCGAGGCCGTCCATATCGGGCAGACGCAGATCCAGCAGAATCGCATCGGGTTCCTGGCGTTCAATGGCGGCCAAGGCGTCCTCACCGCAATCCACGGTTTCGAGATCAATATCCTCGAAACGCAGGTATTCTTGGTAGACCCGGGCCAGCGGCGGCGTATCCTCGACCAGTAGGACGCGAGGGCGTGTTTCGCTCATGGGATTCACAACGTTGAATGGTTAAATGCGAACCTAGAGCGAATTGTGACCCGATGGAACCAGGTTGTGGATCGATGGGTTCACGCAAATCACCTTTGCATCATGGAGTTAGAGCCGTTTTTGGTCGCTGCCCGGCTCGCGAGCCGATCCGGGCAAGCGGGGATTTCCCTCTATGAAAATAGGCGAAAAAACCTGATCATCGGGCGTAGGAAACAGTTCATGGGCGCGTGCAAGGCTCGGATAGGGGAAAAAGGTCCGAACCGTCATGCCGCTGGACGCAACACTGGGTAACGTTATCGAATTCGAGCGCACAACGGCGACAGCCTCGCTCTCCATGCTGGATGATGATCGTTTGATGGTCATGATCGGCAGTGAAGACCGGGATGCTTTCGGGGTGCTGGCGGCTCGGCATCTCGACCGCTGTATCGCCATTGCCTACCGTACCCTGGGTGATCGCCAAGACGCGGAAGATATCTCCCACGACGCCATGTTGCGGGTGTGGCGCCATGCACCCAAATGGAAAACCGGCGGCGCGCAGTTCACAACCTGGCTCTATCGGGTTGTAGTTAACCTCTGTATCGACCGCACCCGACGTGTAAAACCGACTGCCGGCGAAGTGCCAGAAGACCTGTCTGACGGCAAACCGGATGCCGCAGATACGCTGGAGAGCAACCAGACGGCCGATCAGGTCCGCGAAGCCGTCATGGCCCTGCCCGACCGGCAAAAAGAAGCCTTGGTGTTGTGCTTTTTCGAGGGAGTGAGCAACGCCGAGGCCGCCGAGATCCTTGAGGTCTCGGTTGGGGCATTGGAACAACTGCTTGTGCGAGCGCGTCGAAGCCTTCGGGTAACGCTCGCCGGCTTGATGGATTGAGTGAGGTAATTATGCCCAACGAAACAGAACAGACTGCCCAGGTTCACCGCCTGATCACCGACAACGATCTTGATCGTCTGCTCGGCACGTGGGAGGCGCCTGAAGCTTCGGCGGGTCTTCTGCATCGTATCACCGAAGATGCCGCAAAGACACCACAGCGTTCGGCCATGAGCCCGATCGTGGTGCCGATGATGCAGGCCGCTGCAGTGCTTGTGGTCGCCCTTGGCCTTGGTATCTGGGCCGGGATCGATGCTGGTTCTTCGGCCAACGTGAATACGGCAAGCAGCATCTCGGATCAGATGGCAAACGGAGACATGCCTTTATGACACAATCGGGTCGGCTGATCAGACCACTCGCGATAGCGCTGGTGATTTCACTGGCGCTAAACGTGTTTGGCGTATCCTGGTATCTGTCGCGCGAGGCGACATCGAGCTGGACCCCACAGGCCCAGGGAAGCTGGATCACACGCCTCGCCGAAGTCCTGCCAGACGAAGACCAACAGACCGTTGCCGACGTGGTTGGCGCCCACAAACCACAAATGGAAGCACTGTTCATCGATATGCGCGGTGCCACCAGTGCTATCTGGGAAGCCATGGCTGTTGATCCCATGGATGAAGAGCAGGTCGAGGCGGCCCTAGCCGAAGTCCGCGCCAGACAGGATCTACTGCATCTGGAACTACACGAAACCCTGCTGGATCTCGGCCGCGCCCTGCCACTTGAAGCGCGCCAGAAACTGGCCGATCACACGGCACAGCGCCGGGCGCAGCAGGCCGGAAACTAGAGCATCTTCGCTCTTGAGATAGAGCCGTTCCCGGGGCTCAACCGATATCCGTGAGTCCGTTTCAAACGTCCCCCAACCTGCGGACCGAACGCCCGGCTCGCAGGTTCGCCTCGATATGAGCCAGGGAACGCTCGCGCGTTTCGGGGACAAAAAACCAGGAAAACACCAGTCCGGCCAGACACACGCCAGCATAGATCAAGAACGCTACACCCGTCCCGGCGAATTCGAGCAGGGACAGAAACGTCAACGCCACAAAAACGTTTAACAACCAGCTTGTCGCCGTCGCCAGGCTCATACCGCGTGCGCGAATCTGGAGCGGAAAGACTTCCGAGGCAAGGACATAGGGGAGCGGCCTCATGCTGAACGCAAAGGCCAGGACAAAGAGTGCCAGGCAGCCCAAAGTCACGAGGTCTTCACCTGCCGATACTGCGGGATGCAACAACATCGCTCCCAGAACCGCCAGGCTCAGAGACATGCTAAACAGCCCTGCGATCAGAAGCGGGCGTCGGCCCAGCCGATCAACGACAAACATTGCCCCGACTGTCGCCAGCATGTTGACCGCCCCCAATCCCACCGTGGCCAGAATTGCGCCGGTCTGTGCAGAAACCCCGACCGAAAGGAAAATCTGGGGCGCATAATAGAGAATGCCGTCGATGCCAGAGAGATTCTGAAACAGGAACAAACCGGCAGCCATCATCAGGACGACCCGTGTTGTCCCCCCGAAAAGCTCGCTCCAGCGTCCGTTCTCGGGAACTTCCGCAGAATCCGCTTCATCGATTTCGTCCGGATCGACTTGGAGGCGCACCATCGCCTTGCGTGCTTCTTCGTTGCGCCCTTTCATCTGCAGCCATCTGGGGCTTTCGGGCAATGGCCAAAGTGCCGCCAGAAGCACCATTCCTGGAAATGCCCCCAAGGCGAACATCCAGCGCCACAAGGCGCTTTCGGTAAACGCCAGGTTGACCAGATAGGCGCAAAGGATTCCCAGCGTCACACCAACTGGAAGAGCGAGACCAGGGCGCCGCGGCGTGCAGCAGGGCTGGCCTCGGCGACGTAGAGCGGAGCAACCATCGAAACCGTGCCAACCGCCAGGCCCAGAACAACACGCCACAAGCTGATCTCGGTCGCACTTTGCGCAAAGGCAAGCCCGATCGGCGCCAGAACAAATACCACGCAGGCCGACAGCATGGCTCGCCGTTCGCCCCAGCGCGCGGCCAGTTTACCGCTCACCGTCGCCCCGATAAATGCGCCCACCAAAACCGAGGTAACGACGATTTCGCCTTCAAAGGTCGTCAGATCAAATTGGTCGGTCAAAATCGTAAGGGCACCGGCAACAACAGCCACGCTGTACCCGAACAGCACGCCGGCAGTCCCCGAAACGAGACCAATTCCGATAGATTTCATAAGCGACCTTTCCCGTCTCGAAAACGCATTGCACATGTCGCCGCCGACAGGGCAGACAACAGAAATGGACGCCTCCAGATTGCCGGAACGTGTCGTGCATCACATCCGATCGAGATAATGCACACTTCCTACAAATAAGATGCCCTTCGGTTTCGTTGGAGTCGAGACAACGTCGCCAGAACCGGCGATACCTATTAACAATCCTTGGCGCACAGAAAATCTGGGCGGGCCAGGTTTGGGATGCTTGGGAGTACGCAACAATGGCGAACGCATCAGAACGCGCCAGCCGTTTGGCTATCGAGGGAGGAACCCCGGTCAGGAGTGAACCGCTTCCCTGGGAGCTTCCAGGCGTGCACTGGATTGGCGATGAAGAAGCCGATCTGGTGGAAAAGGTCATCCGGGCCAAGAGCCCGTTCCGTTACTATGGTCCAGACCTCCAACACATGGTCGACACACTGGAATCGGAGTGGCGCGATAAATTCGGCATGCCCTATACGTTGGGGGTCAATGCCGGTAGCCAGGCCCTGCTGATCGCGCTTGCAGCCTTCGGCGTCGGGCCCGGCGATGAAGTCGCGGTACCTGGTTACATGTGGGTGAGTTGCCTTTCAGCGATCGTGCGCATGGGCGCAATCCCGCGACTGGTCGATATCGACGACACGTTCTGCATGGATCCGGTCGACCTTGAATCGAAGATCAACAGCCGAACCAAGGCCATTCTCTATGTCAACATGAGCGGTGCGACGGGTCATATCGACAAGATCGCTCAAATCGCAAAGAGCCATGGTGTCTACCTGCTCGAAGATTGCGCCCAGGCAGCCGGCGCCAGTCTGAATGGTCATCCGGTCGGCACGTTCGGCGATATTGCGATCTTCAGTTTCCAGCTCAACAAAAACATGACGAGCGGTGACGGCGGCATGATGATGTGTCACGACGAACACCTCTTCAAACGCTGCTTTGCGATTCACGACCTGGGCTATGCACGCAACAGCGAGGGTCGCCTCGATCCGTCCGAAGAAGCCTTTCAGCTATGGGGCGTGGGTGCGCGCATGTCTGAACTGGCCGGTGCGATGGCGCTGGCCCAGTTTCGCAAGCTCGACCAGATCACAGGTGCGATGCGCACCGCCAAATGGCGTATTCGCGAACAATTGTCAGATATCGCAGGCTTGGGTTTCCGTGAGATTCCCGATCCAAAAGGCGACAGCGGGCCATTCCTGGTCACGACTTATGCCAATCAGGAACTGCGTGACCACTTCGTCGACGCACTTCGCGCCGAGGGAATTCGCGGCCCGGAAGGCAGCCTGACCTGTATCAAGATGAGCGAATGGGGCATGCACTGGTACTTCAACAACCCCAGCCTGGTGCAGAAGCGATCCCTTTCATCGGACGGGTTCCCGTGGACCCATCCTGCCAACGCGTTCAACGCAGATATGAACTATGAGCGCGGCCTGCTGCCCAGCTGTGACAAGCACCACGACTGTGGGGCGCTAATGGCGGTTGCGTCGAGCCTGACCGACAGGGATATCGACGACATCGTTACGGCCTATCGCAAGGTCGCCCGCATTGTGCTCGGCTAGAGTTGCGGAAAAGAAAAATGGCACTGCTCGAATCGATTCTTGAAAGTGATCTAGCCGATGTCGCCAACGGCGAACATCCGATTGATATGCTGGTCATCGGCAGCGATTCCGAAGGCGTGACCGACACCTATGGCAGGTTCTGGCGTTATCAGAACCTGTGGGCGGCCGATGCAAGTTCATGGCCCAGCCAGGGCACGGTAAATTCCTACCCGCCAATCACGGCCGTCGCGCTGCGCCAGGCCGAGAATCTGGCAGAAATCATGAAAACCGATGGGGAATTCAACCAATGATCGTTCTTGTCGCCTGTATTGCCGCCATTGCCGGGTTCCTCTTCGGATTCGACGAGGGTGTCATCGCGGGCGCCGAAGAAAGCCTTTCTGCCACGTTCCCGATGTCGCCTTCGCTCAAAGGCTTCATGACCGCCGCGGTGCCTCTTGGTGCGTTGATCGGAGCATTTGCGGCAGGACGGCTGGCCAACATGCTGGGCCGCCGGCGTATTCTGATTGTTGCCGCCATCGCCTTTACCGTTGGCAGTATTCTGGCCGGCGCCGCAGGCAACCTGGAGCTCTTGATTCTGGCACGCATCATCCTGGGCCTTGCGATTGGTGTCGCAGGCATGGTGGCGCCGCTTTACATCTCTGAAACCGCCGACGCGAAGCGCCGCGGGGCATTGGTGGCGACCTACCAGCTTGCCATTACCCTGGGCATCGTTTCTGCCTATGCCGTGGGTTACGTTCTGGCCGAAGGTGGCCACTGGCGCTGGATGTTTGCAAGCGGCGCGGTGCCCGCTGTGGCCCTGTTGCTGGGCGCCTTGCGCCTCCCGGAAAGTCCGCGCTGGCTGGCACTGAAGGGCGACATGGAAAAGGTGCGCGCCAGCCTGATGCGTTTACGCAGCAACGATACAGCCGCCGTCGAACAGGAAATGACCGACATGCAGGCGGTCTCTGTGGGTGAGCACAAGAGCCGTTGGCACGATCTGTTTGCGCGCTCGGTCCGCCCGGCCGTCATCGCTGCACTGGGCCTTTATGTCCTGCAACAGCTCTCGGGCATCAATGCCGTGATCTATTATGCGCCGATCATCTTTGCCGATGCCGGTGTTGATTCGAGTTCTACAGCACTCTTGGCCACGGTCGGCGTGGGCGTGATCAATGTCGCATTCACGGTCGTTTCCATGTGGCTGATCGACCGCCTGGGCCGCCGCAGTCTTCTCATTGGCGGAACCATCGGTACGGCACTGTCTCTGGCCACGCTGGCCATTGCGGTCGCATGGGACGGGCCTGGGTCCGACTACATCGCGATCGGGGCCCTGTTCGTTTATATCACGGCCTTTGCAATCAGCCTTGGGCCGATCCCCCATATCATGATGTCGGAGGTTTTCCCGCTGGCCTTGCGCGGTCAGGGCATGGCCACGGCCTCGGTCATCAATTGGGGTTCGAACTTCCTCGTTGTACTGATGTTCCCGATTGCACTCAGTGCCGTGGGCATCAGTTGGGTGATGGGGTTCTTCGGTGTCGTCTGCGCGCTGGGGCTTCTCTTCAGCCTGCGCTATGTGCCGGAG
>JABIUG010000343.1 GCA_018700655.1 Rhodospirillaceae bacterium
GGGCGTTGTTGTAGTACCAGACGAACTTCATCATGTGGTCGTTGGCTTCGGAGCCCGAATTGGCGAACCAGACCTTCGACATCGGCACCGGCGCCATCTCGATCAGGCGTTCGGCCAGATCGATCGAAGGCATCGACGAGCGATGGAAGAACGAATGGTAATAGGGAAGCTTGCGCATCTGGTTGGCGGCGGCTTCGACCAGGCGTTCGTTGTTGAAGCCCAGCGAGGTGCACCAAAGGCCCGCGAGCCCTTCAATGTAGCGTTTACCTTCCGTGTCCTCGACATAAATCCCGTCGCCCTTGTCGATGATCATGGGGCCGGTTTCTTCATGTTTCTTGAGGTTCGTGTAGGGATGGATGACGGAGGCAACGTCCCGCGCGTGGGGCGAGTTGGGAAGCACAGTCATGGTCTTGCGTCCTTAATCTGTCTTATGGGTCAAAAAAGGCCGCTCGCGGCGGCAACACAGGTGCGGCGGGCCCTGTTCAATCGCCATTAAATGCCTCTTCAGCGCACTTGGCAACCGGTCAGACGGATTGGAATCAGACTCTGTGGCCAACCCATATGACACGCCCGACAAGATCGAGTTCGGTCAGCGGTATCGGGTTCAGGGGCGGATAGGCAGGGTTGTCGCTGCCGATCGCGACGAGCTGGCGCAGCGGGTCGATGGAGAGCCTCTTCACCAGCAATCCGCCGTTGTTGCGCAGAACATAGATGCCGTCGGCGCCCGGCGACCATTCGGTAAGATCGACCAGCAGCGAATCACCTGACGTGATCCCTGGCGCCATGCTGTCGCCATCCATCACGACCACGGTGAGCTGGTTGACGGGGGTCGGCGTCAGGGTCGCAAGCCATGAGGCCTGAAAGGCGATTTCGGCGACGCTCTGGTTGGGTTGTGTCAGCGACTCGCGCGCCTGATGCTGTTCGGGGTCATAACGTGCGACGAGCATGAATGCGTCGGAATCTTCGCCGGTTCGCGCGGACGGTCCGCCGCGCTCGTCGATCAGATCGGTCACGGTGCAATCAAGCGCCACGGCGAGCTTTTCCAACGTATCGTGGCGCGGATGGCGTGAACGCCCGGCGATGATATCGCGCACGGCTGTTTCATTGAGGCCTGCAACCAGCGCCAGTCGCTTCTGCGAGAGACGAGCCAGGGCCATACGGCGTCTGAGTTCTCGAACCAGTTGGGTGTCATTCATGCCGTCATGGTGCATGAACGGCGCGCGGAACCCAAGGTTTTCAATTCAGTCAGGCTGTTATTTAGGACATGCCGATGGCGGTCTTGTAGGAATCGATCAGGGCTTCGAGTTCCTGGCGGTCATCGGTCTCCATCTTCCGCAGTTTGACCAACTGGCGGATGATCTTTGGGTCGAAACCCAGACCTTTGGCTTCGCGATACACTTCACGAACATCCTCGGCAATGTTGGTGCGGTCTTCTTCCAGATTCTCGACCCGCTGGATCAGCGAAAGCAGCTTTTCGCCTGCAATTCCGTCAACGTTGATCATGCTGTTTCCCTGTCTTTTTCATTTTCCTTGCCATAGCCAAACAACTTAACGAGGTCAGGCGTTTCCCGCAGGATGATGGCCGCTTCGTCTTCGGTCAGTTCTTCGCGCCAGGTGCCGATACGTTCGTTGGTGACGGGTTTACCCCAGAATTCCGAACGGTAACTTCCGCCCAGGCGTTCGCTTTCGACGGTTCCGTCGTCCCAGCCAGGCCAGGCAGCCACGGGGTCGTAAGCCGAAAGGTCAAGCTTGGTAAACGCTGCGATCTGGCGCACGACACTCTGGGGGTCGGTGACAAGACGCTCGTAACGCACCCATGCCAGCCGCCCGCCCCAGTGACGCCGCGGCGTGCGAAAGAGCGTGGTGTAAGAAACGTGGATGTATTTTCCCAGCCGTTCCATGTCGTCGCGCGGATGCGGGTTGTCCTGGCCCTTCTTTTCGAGCTTGGCGCCGACCTTGAGCAGCGAAACCGCAATATCGCGCGGGTCGCGCGCCATGACGACGAACAGCGCTTCCTTCATCAAGCGGGCCAATGCGGGAAAATGCGCGGTAAGCCAGGGTTCTTTTATGATCGCGTGTTCACAGCCTGGCCAGAGCTCCAGAAAATGTTCCAGATACTGCTCGATCTGCATGCCCGCGAAGTTGGCCATGTCTTCCTTGTCATGGAAATAGTAGCGGCCGTGACGATCCCACCACAGCAGGCATTCCTCGTATCCCATGACGAGATAGCGGACGTAACGATCTTCCGAGATCGCGGGGTGCGAACCCTTGGCGGTGCACAACATGCTGCGCATCATGGTTGTGCCCTAACGCGGTGCTCCGCCAAGAAAAACTACGGTCATGCCGGCGCTCCTTTCAGCTTCGGCTTCTCCAGCATTACGACAGTGATGGCCCCTGCAATCAGTGCAAGCGCTATGATTTCACGCCAACCAATCTCCTCGCCCAGAAGAAGGGTACCGAACATAACGCCGGTAATCGGTACGGCCATGCTCCCGATAACAGCCGCACCGGTAGGGAGCAACAGCACGATGCGGTTCCAGACATAATATCCGACCACGGTGCTGAGCACGACATTGTAGGCCAACGCAAGCCAGGTCCAGATTCCGGCAGCCGGAAACAGTTTCTCGGTCAGCAACGCCATGATTGTGACCGGCACGCTGATCGCGATCAATTGCCAGGCGACGATGACGCTGAGAGGCTCGCGCCAGGTAGCGCGTTTGAAAAGCACGGTTCCCAGGCCCCAGACAAGTGCGGCCATCACCATAAAGGCTGCGCCCATGGGCGAATCCTCGATCAGACCGAAATCATGGCTGAGCAGGACCGCCAGCCCGCAAAGCCCGGCTGCCAGGCTGATGATCCGTGCCGGGGTCAGGCTCTCCTTGAGCAGCAGGCGGGCAAAGATCATGGCCCATAGCGGCATGGTGTAGGCAATGATGGCGGCGCGGCCTGAACCCATCAGGCCGACGCCCAGCGCCGAGAAGACAAACCAGCCGCCCAGGCTGAAGGGGGCGATCAGGACTGCCAGACGCAGCTGATCGGGCGCCATCATCAACCTGTGGCCGTTCATGCGGGCAACGCAAAGCATGCCGATGCCACCCAGAACACCGCAATAGGTCCGGAACGTCCATGGCTCCAGGCCCAGGACGGCGACCTTCATGATCGGCCAGGTCGCACCCCAGACCAACGCCAGCACTGCCAGGAGAAGAAGTGCGCGCCGCGTCATCGGGAGGCTCTAGACGGCAGCCAGGGCGTGTTCGAGTTCACGAATCAGGTCGTCGCCGTCTTCGACGCCAACCGACAGGCGGACAAGACTGTCGGAGATACCGATTTCCTCGCGAATTTCCTTCGGGATCGAGGCATGGGTCATGATCGCGGGGTGCTCGATCAGGCTTTCGACACCACCAAGGCTCTCGGCCAGGGCAAACAGCTCACAGCGCGCGAGGAAACGCTCGGCCCCGTCAAGGTCGCCGTCGAGAACCGTGGTCACCATGCCGCCGAATCCGGCCATCTGCTGTTTCGCGATGTCATGCTGGGGATGGCTTTCCAGTCCGGGGTAATACACCCGCGCGACCTTGGGGTGGGCCTCCAGATACTTCGCCACCGCCATGGCATTGGTGCAGTGGCGTTCCATGCGTAAATGAAGAGTCTTGAGGCCACGCATGGCAAGGAAGCTGTCGAACGGGCTGGCGACGCCACCGACCGCGTTCTGCAGATAGGCCATACGGTCGCCAAGCTCGGCGTTCTCGCCGACGACCGCCATGCCCCCGACCATGTCGGAATGGCCGTTGAGGTATTTTGTGACCGAATGGACGACGATGTCGAAACCGTGCTCCAGCGGGCGTTGCACCCAGGGTGTTGCAAAGGTGTTGTCGGCGACGGCCGTGGCGCCAACCTCACGCGCAACCCGTGCGACCATCGAAAGGTCGATCACGGTCAGCAGCGGATTTGTCGGCGTTTCGATCCAGATCAGTTTGGTTTCCGGCGTGATTGCGGCGCGCAGAGCTGCTTCGTCGGTCATCTGGGAAAAGGTGAACGAGAGGCCCGCACTGGCCTTGCGCACGTTTTCGAACAGCCTGTAGGTGCCGCCGTAGAGATCGTTGCCCGCGACGACATGGCTGCCCGATTCGAAGAGATCGAGGATTGTGGCAGACGCCGCCAGTCCCGATGCAAAGGCAAAGCCCCTGGTGCCGCCTTCAAGATCGGCGACGCAGGCCTCGAAGGCCATGCGGGTCGGGTTTTGCGAGCGCGAGTATTCATAACCCTTGTGAACCCCGGGGCTCTCCTGGACATAGGTCGAGGTCGCATAGATCGGCGTCATGATGGCGCCGGTCGTCGGATCGGGCTGCTGGCCGGCATGGATGGCGCGGGTGGCAAAACCGGGGCGGTTGGGGCGTGAACTGTCGGTCGTCATGGCGGGCTTCCTGATGGGATGGCCCTGCATGGATCGGGACGCGGGTCCGCGTCAAGCCAAGAGAGGCCCCCAAGAGGGGAGCCAAGGAAGGATAATTGTCCTGTTGCCGCGCCTTGTAAGCCGGTTAGAGCAGATCGCGTTAAGTTTGCATCGCTTGCGATACAGGCCTAACGCGTGAATCTGCTCTACCTTTATGAACCAGATCGGATTCACGCGAAAACGTGCACCACAAGTGGTGCAACGTTTTCGCGA
>JABIUG010000344.1 GCA_018700655.1 Rhodospirillaceae bacterium
CGCCTGAGGCTAAACAAACAGTTCAGGCTAACCAACAAAACCCAAACCTAGATCGCGAGATCGGCGAGCCTTGCGTTGTCAAAATCGGTCAGCTTGTTCTGGCGGATGACCGAACGCACGAGATCGACGTATTCGGGTTCTTCGGCGTAATCGTCGAGGCCCGCGGCCAGGGTCCAGCCGTCGAGCGGCTTGTCTTGGGCACGGAGCGAAACACGCAGCTGGCGAAGGTGTTCATAGGCCGGATGGCGGTTGAGGTTCACCAGATAGGCAAAGACCGAATCCTTCAGACCATCGAATGCCTTGACGACATGGCTCTGATCGTCCGGCCGGTCCTCGGGAACGATGCCTTCATCGGCATCCCAGGAAAGCTGGCCGAACACCGCGTTGCCCTCATGGGCAAAGCGTGAGGTGCCCCAGCCCGATTCCAGTGCTGATTGTGCCAGGGCCAGAGAGGTCGGGATGGCGTCGACCCGGCGCACCAGTTCGTCGAGATCACCGTCCTCGATATAATAAAGAGCTGCCAGATCGTCGATCCAGGCAAGGTCCTCAGGCGCGATCTCCTGCTCAAGCTCGATCAGGGTCCTGAGGTAAATCAACTGAGCACGATCAGCCAGGATGCGCTCGTTGGCATCGAGCACCAAAGGCAGCATCAGCTTGATGAAAATGCGTTTCTTCTCGGCGACCTGACCGATATCGGCCATGTCCGAAGGCATCGCTGCCGCAAACAGGCGCGGCACCAGAACGCCGCCTTCACGCAGCTCGTCGATCAGCAGGCCGGCGGCACTCAGCATCCGATCGACCGTGATCGCCCCGGCTTGTGGCAGGTAGGCCGGGGCGAGTGCGGCGACCTGAAGGTTCGCGGGTGCAGGGCGGGCAAATACGGCGTCTGCCGCTTCACCAACAGGTGCCGCGATGACGTTGTTCGATAGCAGGGCGGCGGCCGCAAGGACCGCACCAGCAAGGTTTAGATTTCGCATAACGAGGAGGTTCCCCCATGAACCATTCGGATGTCGTCCGCCGCGCTAGTCCTCTACAAGCGCCGCGGGGTCGGGCTACATGACTGGCCGGACCTCGAGCACCTCGGGAATGTAATGTTTGAGAAGATTTTCGATGCCCATTTTCAGGGTCATCGTTGAACTGGGGCAGCCTTGGCAGGCGCCCTGCATGGTGAGCGACACGATCCCGTTCTGGTAGGAACGGAACACGATGTCGCCACCGTCCTGCGCGACCGCGGGACGAACCCTGGTGTCGAGCAATTCCTTGATCTGGTCGACGACGACGGCGTCATCTTCGGCAAAGGTCTCTTCGGCAGCGGCGCCTTCGCCTTCGATCACCGGCCTGCCGGCAATGAAGTGCTCCATGATGACGCCCAGAATGGCGGGTTTCATAAGCTGCCAGTCGCCCGATTCGCTCTTGGTCACCGAGACGAAGTCGGCTCCGAGAAAAACACCCTCGATATCGGCGACATCGAACAGGCGATGCGCAAGCGGCGAACGCTCTGCAGCTTCCTGATCGTTGAAATCGGCGGTTCCACTGGGCATCACGTCCTTGCCCGGCAGGAATTTCAGAGTCAGCGGATTGGGCGTATCTTCGGTCTGGATGAACATGGTTCTCTCCAATTCCTCCGGCGATAACCCGCTCAGAGAGCTGCGGCAGACCGCAGACTCGCGTGCCCGGAAGGCATGCGTGGCCCATACATAGTGATCATGGTCACTGGGTCAAGCCCAAACCGGGCACCTTGCATGGCAGCTATGCACACCCGGCGAAGCCGGGTGTTGTTTGTTTTTTGTTCCCTCAAGCGCCGGGCGTTCGCTCCGCTCACTTGGCTTACGCGCCTTTGGCGCGCCGGTGCGGTCGCACCGGTCGGCGGCCGCTTTGCTCTCGCCGCCGAACGCTATCACTGAGGCTGGCTGTTGCTTCCGCCCGAACCTTGCAGGCCCACACCGAGATGGTGCATCTGGCGGGAGTGCCCGTGAGGGGCCGACGGCGAGCGGCTGCGAGCCCGCCGCGTTCGCGGCGTGAGCCAAGTGTGCGGAGCGAACGCCCGGCGACTGAGGGAACAAACAAACCCTCAAGTAATATTGATGATTTTCTCGTCCGAGAGGGTGCCGGGGATGACGACGAGCGGGATGGTCAGGCGTCCGGCCAGGTGTCCGGCCAGGAACGAGACCAGCTTGCCGCGGCCTTCGGCAGGGTTGGAGCCGACACACAGGAGGTCGATCGAGGGGTCATCGTCGATCGCGCCCAGAATTTCGTCGCCAATGCGGCCTTCGCGCAGCATCAGTTCGGGCATGACGCCGGCAAAGGTGTTGACCTCGGCGGCCATGTCGTTGAGCAGGGCCTCGGATTCCTGACGCCGCTCTTCACGCATCATCTCCTCGACGCCCGACCATTGCCGGAAGTCGACCGGCTGGATGACAAAAAGCAGAGCGACGCGCCCGTTGGTATTCTTGGCGCGGCGACAGGCGTAATGGACGGCGACCTTGCTTGGTGCCGAACCATCGACGCAGACAAGGAACTTCACCTGGCCGGCGACATGATCGTCGGATTCGGTGCGCGCCTCTTCAATGTTGCTGCTGTCGCTCATGATTCTCCGCGTGTCCTGTTCCGGCCTGCTGCGATCTGTGTCGCTTGCATTGGCCATTTTTCGGTGTCCTGGGTCAGGGCCGCCGGAACATCAAGTTGCCGAGCAAGCCTGCCAGAACAGCAGCGATCACGGCAAGGATACCGTATAACTCAGATTCTTCGTGTGCAAAGTCGTAAATGTCTGCACCGAAGCCGACCTTGTTGATGACCAGAGGCGAGGTTTGCGCGGCAACCACTTCGCCGTTGCGGATAAGCAGGGTCTCGGCCTGGTAGGTGCCGACCGGTATGTCTGCAGGGAACGGAATCTCGGCCCGGAACAGGCGCCCGCCGACAACATCGACCTTGGCGGGTTCGCTCGGGAAGAGGCCGTTGGCCTGGCGCAGCTCGATCAGGGCAGCCTCAAACTCCAGCCGTTGGTCTTCGGTCAACGTGCTTTCTGGCTCCAGGCGCAGACCGCTGAACCCGATGCCATAAAGTTTGCGCATTTCGACGGTGCCGATCTCGTCGAGTGGCCGTGTTGTGGCAATCCCGAAAAATCCCGGGACAGAATGGAACTCGGCGGATTCAGCGTTAATCCAGATGCCGAAGACACGGTCCTTTTTGCGCACGACGACTTCGTTGAGCGGACCGGTCACGGTGACCACGATGTCGCCACCACCCTCGATCGCGCCGAATACGAGGATGTCGGTGCCGGTGAAATCCGACGTGATTCCGATCAGGTGATCGGAGAGGTCGGCAATCAGCTCCTGGGCGAAACCCGGGCGCGGCATGGCAAACACGGCCCAGGCGGCGAGCAGCGCCAACGCGGTTATGGCCGGTGACCGCCTCAATGGAGCCCCATCACGGAAAGGCTGAAGAGATTGGTCGGCTCGGTAACCAGACGCCAAAGCAGGGTCGCGCAAACCCCCAGCACGACCAACGCCAACAGGCCACGCAGTTCCTCGCCGCGCAGTTCGGCGCCCACGCGCGTGCCAAACTGCGCGCCGATGACCGCACCCAAGGTGAGCAGTCCGGCAAGCAGGACATCGACGGTCTGGGTATTGGAGGCATGCAGGATGGTCGCCACCGCAGTGACGAAGGTGATCTGGAAGAGCGAGGTGCCGATCACGACACTGACCGGGATCCCAAGCAGGTAGATCATGGCCGGAACCAGAAGAAAGCCGCCGCCGATACCCAGGACCGAGGCCAGAACACCGACCACGAAACCAAGCGCAATCGGCAGAATAGCGCTGATGTAGAGACGCGAGGTGCGGAAGCGCATCTTGAACGGCAGGCCATGGCCCCAATGATGAATATGGGC